>JASHSW010000144.1 GCA_030038595.1 Methylovirgula sp. | reverse complement strand
GCTCCGGCATAGGCATGCGCGCCGAGGACGACCGGTCCGTCGGTCCGTTCCAGCACGCGCTCGAGCGCCGCGACGTCCGCTGACAGCGACGTCAACGGGATCGGAGCCGCTATCGCCGTTAACGCCCTCGACTGCAGCGGTTTGATGACGCGCGCCCAGCTGGACCCGTCAGCCCAAGCGCCATGAACCAGCACGATTGTCGGCGTCATTGCGAATTTGCCCATGTTCGGTTGCCTTGTTCACGCGCTGCGAAGTTGCGGCAGTAGATGGCCCTGACCGGCGGCGCCAAGATCATCGGTTCACTTGATCGAAGAACCCGCGAATTGCAGCAGCGATTTCGTCGCCGTGCGTCTCAAGAGCGAAGTGGCCTGTATCGAAGAAGCGCACGTCGGCAGCCGGCATGTCGCGCTTGAATGCTTTGGCGCCAGCGGGCAGGAAGAACGGGTCGTTCTTGCCCCACACGGCCAGAAACGGCGGCTTGTATTTGCGGAAATACTCCTGAAATGCCGGATATAGGGCGACGTTGCTTTTGTAGTCACCGAAGAGATCCAGCTGAATTTCATCCGCTCCGGCCCGCGCCAAATAGAAATTATCGAGCGAGTATCCATCGGGCGAGACCAAGCTGGCGTCGGAGACGCCGTGCATGTACTGCCAGATCGTCGTTTCCGGGGAAAGAAAGGCACGAAGCGCGTTCCGGTTCGCATCCGACGCCTTCGTCCAATAGGCGCGGATTGGATTCCACCCTTCGCTCAAGCCCTCTTCATAGGCGTTCCCGTTCTGCGAGATGATCGCTTCAATCCGCTCTGGGTGCGCGCGCGCCAATCGAAAGCCGGTTGGCGCACCATAGTCGAATACGTAAACGGCAAAGCGTCGTAAGCCCACGATTCCGGTAAAACGATCGATAACACGCGCGATGTTGTCGAACGTATAGTCGAACTCTTTGCGGTCGGGCATGTCCGACTGGCCAAACCCAGGCAAATCGGGGGCGACTACGTGAAATTGATGCGCGAGCTGCGGTATCAGGCCGCGAAACATATGGCTCGCGGTCGGAAAACCGTGAAGCAACAGCAGAGCCGGCGCCTCCGACCGCCCCGCCTCGCGGTAGAATATCTTGAGCCCGTCGACATCCGCCTTGCGGTGGCGGATTGAAGTCATGAGCGATTCCTCTGGACGGTTCGAGTACAAACGGTAACTTAGCAATATGCCGTGGAGCGCTTACACTCCCCGGAGTACCGGTCTTCTGAGAGCATCGGGGTCCGCCCGACAGTCCATGTTTCGTGAATCTTTGCGTTTTGGTTACGCCTCCGGCGCTCCGCCAAGGATTAGCTTTCAGCCGCGATTTGGCCGCGGGATGATGGGCGGGCTGAACCTGCCCGATCGGGCATATGTTCTCGGCAGTCGCCGGTTGCTACTTTGCCTGGCGTGCCACCCGACGGCGAATGGTCGGGCGGGATTTGACCGCCGAAGCCTCGGAATGCCTCACGTTGTTCGCGCCCCAAACCGAACAAGCCCTCGTTGATCCTAAGCGTGCAGCCGAGCGCACTATGGAAATGCACCAAATCCGATATTTCCTGGCGGTTAGCGAGACGCTCAATCTCACCCGGGCGGCAGAGCGATGCAACGTTGCCCAGCCGTCGCTCACCCGCGCAATCAAGGCACTCGAACTCGAACTGGGTGGTGAGTTGCTCCGGCGCGAACGTGCGCTCTCGCACCTCACAGAGCTTGGGCAACGCGTGCTCCCCATGCTGCGCCAGTCTTACGAGACGGCGCTTTCCGCCAAGATGGTCGCCACATCGATCAAGAAAGGCGAAACCGCGCCGCTCTCGCTGGCGCTCTCTCAGACCGTTGCGCTTGAGCTCTTCGCACCAATGCTGCGCGAGCTGTCGCGTCTCTTCCCCGGCCTTCAGCTGAAGGTCTATCGCGGTTCGAGCAGCGAGGTCGCCGAATACCTGAAATTGGGCACGGCCGAGCTGGCAATCGCCGGTGCCCTCGATGACACCTGGTCGCGCG
Source organism: Methylovirgula sp. (assembly GCA_030038595.1). GTDB lineage: Bacteria > Pseudomonadota > Alphaproteobacteria > Rhizobiales > Beijerinckiaceae > Methylovirgula. The sequence goes on along the minus strand of JASHSW010000144.1, from coordinate 1,824 downwards.
TTGATGCCTTCCCGCTGTTCGAGGAGCCCTTGGATCTTGTCGTCGGCCGAACTCACAGATTGGCGACGAAGAGCCTAGCCGAGTTCAAGGACCTTGCTTCCGAGACCGTTCTAGTCAACGGCGGCTGCGAGATGGATGCGGCAATTAAAGCGCGTTTAAGCGCGAATGGGATCTTTGCAACCGGCGCACATCAGGTAGCGACGCGCGAGGATTTGTTGGCGTTGCTCAAGGCGAACCTGGGGGTGGCAATCATCCCGGTCGGCGCATTGGAAGCCATGAGCTATTGCCGGATACCGTTGAGAGACCTCGATCTCGTGCGCAAGGTATCGGTCTATGCGGTGGCGGGCCGGCAGCGCGCCATGGCCTGCGCAACCCTGCTCAACATGCTCCGGGCCGCAGACTGGGACTTCGAAACGGCGGAGCGACGAAGGAGTACGCAATAGTGGCAGAGCGTGCGCTGAGCGACATCCTTGAGGAAGCATTCGTTCGCTGCCGCGACCTTGATGCTCCGCTGGCGGATCGTTTGAAGGCCTTCGCGAACGAGGTGCAGCGTGCGGCACCGAATTTGATGGCCAGCGTTGATGCGCTGGTTAGTCGCCTCAAAGAGAGCGATGCCGGCGCGACGGCGCCCAAAGTAGGCGAACCCATGCCTATTTTCCTGCTGTCGGACGAGCAGGGGCGCCTCGTCCGCCTCGACGATCTGCTTCGCGAGGGCCCAGTGGCGATAGCGTTTCACCGTGGCCAATGGTGCCCCTACTGTCGTATCAACATCGATGCGCTCGCTCGCGCCCAGGAAGAGGTTGCCGCCGAGCATCGACGCATTGTTGCAATTGTCCCGGATCGGCAGAAATTTGCGGCATGGCTCAAGTCCGACGCGAAGGCAGCCTTCCCGGTACTTACGGACATTGATAACGGTTATGCCATGTCTCTGGGCTTGGCGATCTGCGTCGGAGACGAAATGAAGCACATGATGGCTAAATCCGGGTCCGACCCGTCACTTTCTCAGGGCGTCGACAACTGGATGCTTCCGATTCCCGCGACCTTCATCGTTGGTACCGACGGGGTCGTCCAGGCGCGTTTTATCGACCCCGACTATCGGGTCCGCATGGCAGTCGAAGACATGATCGCCGCGCTGCGTTCGGCGAGCTAATCCCCCTTGATCGCAGGCAAAGTGATGGCCAAGGAGACGACTTGAAAACGCGATCGGCCTGATTGCCGGCGTAGTCATTCCTTCGCCTTGAGCGATGCGGCTTTGAAAAACGCGTCCCGACGCCTTGAAAGATTCGTGGCCGTTGCGGTTGCGGCGACCTTGCCTGCCACCATCGCGGCCAGCCTTCTTAAGCCTCGATGGATATTAACTTTCACGAGAGCTACGGATTGGCCGGTCACATTGGAGGCGGCTTCGATGCTGACTCCTTGCAGCTTCACGAGCCGAATCACGCGCGCCTGGGCCGGCCTCAGGCTGTTGAGAAGACGGTCAATCAGGATGGCGCTTACGATAGCCGCTTCATGGCCATCGATCGCTATTCCATCACTGGAAGCAAACGACGCGAACCGAGACGAATCGCGAATACGGTCGATCAACTTGTAACGCGCGATCGCATTGATCCACGGCCCAAAAGGTCTCGAAGGGTCGTACATGTGCCGATTGGCGTGAATGGCGAGCAGCACTTCTTGTCTTGCGTCTTGGGCTGCGGCGTAAGGAAGCCGCCGCGCATAGTAGCGGAACAACCAGTCGTCGAGTTCCCGCAGCAATTGTTCATAGGCGCGATTCTCCCCGCGTTGCGCGGCGATCATCAAACTGCGCCATTTTTCGCCACGTCC
>JASHSW010000018.1 GCA_030038595.1 Methylovirgula sp. | reverse complement strand
GCATGGCGAGATCGAGCTCGTCGTCGGAGAGGATCACCTTCAATTTGACGTCGGGATAGAGTTCGAGAAACTCGCCGAGGCGCGGCGCCAACCAATTGGTGCCAATTCCGAAGGTCGTGGTGATGCGTAATTCGCCGTGCGGTTTTTCGCGGCTGTCGACGAGGCTCGTTTGCGCCGCTTCGAGCTTGGCCATGACCTCGCGCACGGTGCGGAACAGAACTTCGCCCTGCTCGGTAAGAATAAGGCCGCGCGCATGGCGATGAAATAACGGCACGGCGAGTTCCTGTTCGAGCGCGCTTACCTGCCGGCTGACGGCGGATTGGCTGAGCGTCAAAGCTGCGCCGGCGCGGGTAAAGGACCCGGCCTCGGCCGCCGCGTGGAAGATTCGCAGCTTGTCCCAATCCATGAGTTCTCCACCAGTGCGCGCAATCGGGGGAAGAATAAGATCGAATGGCGACGCGGCAAAAGCGGGCGGCGGCTCGCTTTATTCCGCCGCGGCGCGATGCTGGGCGCGCGCCGCCAAAAAGCGTTCGGCTTCGAGCGCCGCCATACATCCCATTCCCGCCGCGGTCACCGCTTGCCGGTAGACCTCATCGGCGACGTCGCCGGCGGCGAAGACGCCCGGCACGTTGGTGGCCGTCGAGAACGGGGCGGTCTTCAAATAGCCGTTCGGCTTTGCCTCGATCTGGCCGAGGAAAAGCTCGGTCGCCGGCGCATGGCCGATCGCCACGAACACGCCGTCGGCGGGAAGTTCGGCGTAGATTCCGGTTTTCACGTTCTTGATCCGGACGTGGGTGACGCGCGTCGGGCCGTTTTCATCGGTGCCGCAAATCTCCTCGACGACGCTGTCCCAGATCACCTCGACGTTGGGCGTCCTGAACAGGCGGTCCTGAAGAATCTTTTCGGCGCGCAGACTCTCGCGCCGATGCACGAGCGTCACTTTGCTGGCGAGATGGCTCAAATAAAGCGTTTCTTCGACTGCCGTATTGCCGCCGCCTACCACCACGACCGGCATACCGCGAAAGAAGAATCCGTCACAGGTGGCACAGGCCGAGACGCCATGACCTTTGAACCGCTCTTCGGAAGGAAGGCTGAGCCATTTGGCCTTGGCGCCGGTGGCGATCACCAAGGCGTCACAGGAATAGGTGGTCCCGCTGTCGCCGCGAAGGCGGAATGGCCGGCGGCCGAGATCCACGCCGACGATTTGGTCGGAGACAAGTCTTGTCCCGACGTGCTCGGCTTGAAGACGCATCTGCTCCATCAGCCAAGGCCCCTGGATCGGCTGGGCGAAGCCCGGATAGTTCTCGACATCGGTGGTGATCATCAACTGGCCGCCGGCATCCGCCCCGGCGATGAGGATCGGCTCAAGCAGCGCCCGCGCCGCGTAGATGGCCGCCGTATAGCCGGCCGGTCCCGATCCAACGACGACGAGCTTGGAATGAAGCGGGGTCTTACCGGCTGCGCCGCTCACCTGTTCCGCCTTTCTCGCCGCGAGCCGGCGTGTGCCGCCGGTCGGAATGCCGGCGATTCCCGCAATTTATGAGCGCGGCGTCTAGCCCGCAACCCGGGCCGGCCAAAGCAACGGCGCTTCCGAGAACTAGAAGTGATAGTGATGGCGACGATGATGGCGGTAATAGCCAACCGCGGGCACCAACCTGAGCGCGCCAACGCCCGCGGCAATATTGACGCCGGTTTGCGCGTTGACGGAGAGCGGCTGCAAAGCGATGGAGCGGGCGTTGCCGCCCACCAGCGCGTTGGCGCCGAGCCCGGCACCCAAGGTCAACTCGGCCGTCGCGCCGGTAAATTCGCCGGCGAGCGCGAAGCGTCCCGGTTCGGGTGTCGCCGAGAAGACCTCCCAAACGAGCCTGCCCGGTCCGGTCGCCCCGAGCGCCAATCCGAACTTGGTGATCGTGCCGACATAATATTCCGGCGGTCCGTAGGAGCGGCTGAACCGGCAGGAAAGCGCCTGCCTCGAGGTCACGATGAGACCGACGCCGGGAGATACATTGCATTCAAGCATGCCGATTTGGTCGGCTTTGGCCACATTCGCCGCACCAACCCAAAGCGCGACGACGCAGCCCAAGACCGCGATCAGGACTGGGCGAACCGCCATCAACCGTCTCCTGTCTTCTTCTATCAGGATCGGGCCGCTCTACGGCGACAATGCGGCTGCGCGTTCCAGCAGGCGCGGCGCCGAGTTCAACGCGGCGCCGGTTCCAGAACGAGGCTGCCGAACCCGGCATTCACGGCGACGCCTGTCTGGGCGTTGACCGAAAGCGGCTGAAGAGCGACGGAATCGCCGCTGCCCCCGATGAGTGCATTGGCGCCGACGCCCGGCCCGAAGGAGACATTCGCGGTGGCGCCGCCATACGATCCGGCGAGCGCGTAGGGATTCAATGCCGAGGTCGCGGCGAACACCGCCCAGACCAGACGGCCCGGCCCCGTCATCCCGAGCGCGACTCCGAAATTGCTGATGTGGCCAACATAAAATTCCGGCGGGAAATGGTGCCGGCTGAACCGGCAGGCGAGCGACTTCGAAGAGGTAATGATGAAACCGACCGAAGGAGAAACATTGCAATGCAGGATGCCGACCTGCGCTGCCTGTGCAACTTCGGCCGAGCCGAGCCAGAGCGGCGCCAAAAGGGCGCAGGCCACCGGCAGGAGTGAACGCCGCGGAAGAACCATGGATCGTCTCCTCTCGATTGGATTTATGCGGTTAACGACGGCGGAGCTAACGCTCGAATTGCTCTGACATAGGCGGCAACAAGGCGCAAGCGCTTGCCGAGACGGATGGCGCCGACGACGCCCCGGCGGCAGCGCCATCCCTAGGTTTCACGGCCATTTGACCAGCGGCGGCATGGAGGAAAGGATCGAATCGACATTGCCGCCCGTCTTCAGCCCGAAAATCGTGCCGCGGTCGTAAAGAAGATTAAATTCGACATAGCGGCCGCGGCGCACGAGCTGTTCGTCGCGTTCGGCCGCGCTCCAGGGCTTGTCGAAATTGTCCCGCACGATTTCCGGGTAGATCTTCAGAAATGTCTCGCCGACGTCGCGAACGAAGGCGAGTTCGGCATCGAAACCGGATTCCGTTTCGAGGTAATCGAAGAAGATGCCGCCGATGCCGCGCGGCTCGTTGCGGTGCTTCAGAAAGAAATATTCGTCGCACCATTCTTCGAATCGATCGTAGTCCGCGACTCCGCGGTGGCGCAGGCAGACGCCTTTCATTGCCGCGTGGAAGGCGACCGAATCCGGATCCGCCGGCTTGCGGCGGCGATCGAGCACCGGCGTCAGATCGGCGCCGCCGCCGAACCAAGCCTTGCGGGTCGCCACATAACGGCAGTTCATGTGCGCGATCGGCACCTGCGGATTGTACGGGTGGACGATGAGCGAGATGCCGGAGGCCCAGAAGCGCGGATCGGCCTCGGTGCCGGGAATCTGCGCGGCGAACTCGGCCGGGAATGTGCCGTAGACCGTCGAGCAATGCACGCCGGCCTTTTCGAAGAGCCGGCCGTGCAGGAGGGCCATCTTGCCGCCGCCGCCGTCCTTGCCGGTGGCGTCGGTTCGCACCCAGTCCGTCGCCGCGAAACGGCCGGGCGGCTTGTTCTCCTCCGCGTAAGGCCCCGGGCACTCTCCTTCCAATGTCTCGAGGACGGCGAGGGTCTTGGATTGCAGGGCTTCGAAGGCGGCGCGCGCTTCGGCCTGGCGGATTTCGAGGTCTTTCGTCTCGCGCATCGCCTCATCCAAACGCCTTTGGGCGTCGATCGTCCCGGTCTAGCCGCTATCGGCCAAAATGTAACCTGCGACGGGCAAAGAGCCCGCGACGCAGAGCCAAGCCTCGAAGTGGCGAAAGGCCGCATTGCCGGGGCATTCCGCTTGCGAATAACTCCATAGCAAAGGCTTATAGAGCTTTGGAGCGGAGGAAAGACGTGGCCGACAGCGCCAGCATGGAGGCTTCCTCACGCCAAGATTGCCTCTTCGTTGCGGCCGGCGCCACGCGAGTCGCCGCCGTCGGCGCGATCCGGCCGTCGATTGACCCGACGAATCCCGCCACATCGATTCTCGCCGCTGCCTCCGCCGAGGTCGATTTAAGCCACATCGCCGAAGCGCGGATCGGCGCCGTCCCATCGCGCAAACTGCGCGTCCCAGCGAACTCCGGCGCGGTCCACGACCTCGCCGCCGGTGCTCTCCCGCCTTACGCGTTCACGTCCGATACGAAGATTTCGATGGGTTGAGCGGTGCGCCGCTCCGTTGCGAGCCGAGAACTGATCATGAGCGGCCAACCGATCTACGTTCCGAAAAGCGCTCTCGCCAGATGGTTCGAAAGCCGCCTGCCGCTATTGGGCTTCGTGCATCATTCCTTCGTCGCCTTTCCCAATCCGCGCAACCTGAATTACTGGTGGACGTTCGGCGGCATTCTTTCCTTCATGCTGGGGTTCCAGATTGTCACCGGCGTCGTGCTGGCGATGCATTACGTGCCGGATTCGAAACTCGCCTTCGTTTCGGTCGAGCACATCATGCGCGACGTGAACTACGGCTGGCTATTGCGCTACGCGCACTCGAACGGCGCCTCGATGATGTTTTTCGCCGTCTATATCCACATGCTGCGCGGCCTCTACTACGGCTCCTATAAGGCGCCCCGCGAAGTCCTCTGGATCCTCGGTCTCATCATCTATCTCTTGATGATGGCGACCGGCTTTCTCGGCTACACGCTGCCTTGGGGGCAGATGAGCTTCTGGGGCGCCACCGTCATTACCAGCCTGTTCGGCGCCATTCCGGTCGTCGGCGGCGCGTTGACCACCTGGCTTTGGGGCGGCTACGCGGTCAATGATGCGACTCTCAACCGTTTCTACGCACTGCACTACCTCTTGCCTTTCATGATCGCGGGTGTGGTCGTCCTGCATATCTGGGCGCTGCACGTCACCGGCTCCAACAATCCGGCCGGCATCGAGAAGAAGACGGACAAGGACACTCTGCCCTTCCATCCGTATTTCACGATGAAAGACGCATTCGGGCTTGTCGTCTTCCTCACCTTCTTTGCCTGGTTCCTCTTCTACATTCCGAACTATCTCGGCGACGCGGACAATTACATCGAAGCCAATCCGCTGCAGACGCCGTCCGAAATCGTGCCGGAATGGTATTATCTGCCCTATTACGCGATCCTGCGCTCGATCCCCTCGAAGCTCACCGGCGTCATCGCCTTGTTCGCTGCGATCCTGATCTTTGCTTTCTTGCCCTGGCTCGATCGCTCGCCGGTGAAGTCGGCGGTCTATCGGCCGCTCTATCGCATTTTCTTCTGGATCTTCGTCGCGGTCGTCCTGGGGCTCGGCTATGTCGGCGCCAATCGGCCGGAAGGCAATTTCGTGATCGCCGGCCGGATTCTCACGATCTGCTATTTTGCCTTTTTCCTGGTGGTGCTGCCGCTTCTGCCCTTCATCGAAAAGCCGCGGCCGTTGCCCGCTTCCATCGCCGATGCGGTGCTTGGCAAAACCGCGCAGTCGGGTCTTAAGACGTGAGCCGAGAGGATTGACGTTGGCAAACCGCTTGGGTCTTTGCGCAATAACGACGGCGGGAGTGCTTCTGCTCGGCATTGCGCTCGGCTCGTCGGCCGGCGCAGCCGAATCCGATTCGAGTCAGGCGCACCCCGTTCCCACGCGCCAATCCTGGACGTTCGCCGGTCCGTTCGGCAAATTCGATCCGGAGCAATTGCAACGCGGCTTCAAGGTCTATCACGACGTCTGTTCGAACTGTCATTCCTTGAAACTCGTCGCCTTCCGCGATCTCGCCGACCCCGATGGGCCGGACTTCTCGGAGGCGCAGGTGAAAGCGCTGGCCGCGACCTACAAGATCGAGGCCGGCCCGAACGACGCGGGCCAAATGTTCGAGCGTCCGGGCCGGCCTTCGGATCATTTTCCTTGGGTCTTCGCCAATGCCGAGGCGGCGAAGGCCGCACTCGGGGCGGTCCCGCCCGACATGTCGCTGCTCGCCAAGGCGCGCACCTATCCGCGCCCCTTCCCGCTCTTCATCTTCGACGCGTTCACACAATACCAGGAGCAAGGACCCGACTATATCGTCGCCATCCTGAACGGTTACACGCATCCCGGCGACGACCACTGGAACCTCTATTTTCCCGGCCATAAGATTGCGATGCCGCGGCCGCTGAAGGACGGGGCGGTCCAATATACCGACGGCGCGCCGCAGACGCTGACGCAATATTCCCACGACGTCGCGGCGTTTCTCTATTGGGCCGCCGAACCCAAGCTCGAAGACCGCAAGAAGATGGGGTTCCGCGTGATGGTCTTCCTGATCGTCTTCGCCGGCCTGCTCTATTTCACCAAGAAGCGGATCTGGGCGGGCGTTACGGGGCATTGAGCCGCGCTCAATCGCCTCTTGCCTCGCGCCCCTGCCACGTCGAGACTGCGTCGCTTGGCAGGGACTGGGGCAAATGAAAGCCATCGTCGGCATCATCGGCGGATCGGGCGTCTACGACCTGCCCGGGCTTGAAGATTTGCGCGAAGAAGAAGTCGCTTCGCCCTGGGGCGTTCCGTCCGATGCCTTGCGGTTCGGGCGGATCGGGGCGACGGAGTGCGTGTTTCTGCCGCGTCATGGACGCGGACATAGGCTTTCGCCTTCCGGCATCAACTACCGCGCCAACATCGACGTACTGAAACGCGTCGGCGTCACCGACATCGTCTCGGTCTCCGCCTGCGGCTCGTTCAAGCAGGAGTTCTATCCGGGGCTCTTCGTGCTCGTTGACCAGTTCGTCGACCGCACGTTCGGCCGCCAATCCTCATTCTTCGGCAACGGTTGCGTCGCGCACGTCTCGATGGCGCATCCGGTCGCGCCGCTCCTGAAAGCGCGTATCGCCGCCGCCGCGAAGGCCGAGGGGATCGCCTATGTGCAAGGCGGCACCTACGTTGCGATGGAAGGTCCGCAATTTTCCTCGCTTGCCGAATCGCTCGCCTATAAAGCCGCCGGTTTCGACGTGATCGGCATGACTGCGATGCCGGAAGCCAAGCTCGCCCGCGAGGCGGAGATCTCCTATGCTACCGTCGCCATGGTGACGGATTTCGATTGCTGGCATCCGGCGCACGACGACGTCGATGTCGCAACGATCCTGAAAACCGTCGCCGCCAATTCCAACAACGCGGCGCGTTTGTTGGCACGTCTCTTGCGGGATTTCCCGGCCGAGCATGAGCTCTGTCCCGTCGGTTCGGACCGCGCTCTCGACGCGGCAATCGTCACCGCACCGGCGGCGCGCGATCCGGCGCTTCTCCAAAAGCTCGACGCGATTCTCAAGCGAGTTTCCTCATGAGCATCGATCTGAAGAACGCCATCCGCAGCATTCCCGATTATCCCAAGCCCGGAATCATCTTCCGCGACATCACCACGCTGCTTGGCGACGCGCGTGCCTTCCGCCGCACGGTGGACGAACTGGTACAGCCTTGGTCGGGCACCAAGATCGACAAGA
>JASHSW010000143.1 GCA_030038595.1 Methylovirgula sp. | reverse complement strand
ATTCAAATCGCGGCCTTGCCTTTTATGAGCTCGAACGCGCCGCAGAGGCACTTGCCAGCTGTGACAAGGCCATTGCGCTAAGTCCCGATCTTGCCGAAGCTCACTCCAATCGCGGGCTCGTTCTCTTCGAACTTGGTCGGCGTGAAGAAGCCCTCGCGAGCTACAATAAAGCCATTGTGCTCAAGCCGAACGTGGCTAACGCCTACAATGACATGGGTTGTGTTCTGAATGCGCTCGGTCGATCGGACGGGGCCCAGGCAGCCTTTCTGAGAGCAGTCGACATCGATCCAATAAACGCTGACGCTTATTTCAATTTGGCAAATTCGAAAACATTCGCGCCCCACGATCCACACCTCGCCTTCATGGAACGGCTCATGACCGAACCGCAGCGACTGTCCCAGGTGGATCGCATTAAGCTCGACTTCGCGCTCGGCAAAGCCTACGCCGATATTGAGGATCACCAACGTTCGTTTGAGCGCCTACGCGCCGGCAACGCTGGAAAGCGCAGCACGATTTCCTACGACGAAGTAAGACAGCTCGGGTTCTTCGACTCGATCAAGACGACTTTTACCCCGGAATTGATCGCAACGAAGTCCGGCGCCGGCGATCCTTCAACGCGGACGATCTTCGTCCTCGGCATGCCGCGCTCGGGAAAAACGACGCTGGTCGAACAGATTCTTGCAAATCATCCAATGGTGCGTGGCGCTGGCGAATTGAAGATATTCGGAAAAGTCGCTGAAACGATGTACCGATCAGATGGCACACGGATCCCTTATCCACAATTCGTTACCGTGCTCGATTCATTTACATTGACCAGTATTGGGACGCGTTATTTGGCCGGCGTAACCGAATGCACCCCCCAAGGTGAACACGTCGTCGACGAGATGCCGTCGAACTTTTATTTCGTCGGTTTAATTCACTTGGCTCTACCCAACGCCAAGATCATCCACGCAATCCGCGATCCACTTGATACCTGCGTTGCATGTTTTGCAAAATATTTTGCGCATGGATATCACTTCACCTACGACCTCAGCGAGCTCGGCCGTTACTACAAGCGCTACGAAAATTTGATGGCGCATTGGCGCAGCGTGTTGCCGCCGGGCCGAATGCTCGACGTCCAATACGAGGACGTGGTCGCCGATCTCGAAGGGCAGGCGCGGCGGATCCTGGAATATTGCGAGTTACCCTGGGACGACCGCTGCCTGTCGTTTTACGAAACAAAGCGGCCGGTGCGCACCGCAAGCGTCGTGCAAGTCCGCCAGCCGATCTATAAAAGCGCCGTCGGCCGCTGGCGCGATTACGAGGAGTTCCTCGGCCCGCTGCTGGAGGCGCTCGGCGTCTCCGCCGACGAGGCGAGGAGGGCTGACAAGCAAGGCTCCGCCTCTTAGCTCCCGCCCCTCACCCTAACCCTCTCCCCGCAAGCGGGGAGAGGGAAACTTCTCCCTCTCCCCATGAGCGTAGCGAATGGGGAGAGGGTTGGGGTGAGGGGCTGGGCAATTGGCTACACGGTCGTCCGACGCTCCAGCGCAGCGAGAATCGTTTCGACGACGCTGTCAGGCGCCTCGAACACTTCGGCGTTGGTGAAACGGACGACGCGATACCCCCGGTCCGCCAGATAGGCGGAACGTCGTTCATCGTGCTCGATCTCGACATCGGTCCCATGCGTTGCTCCGTCGAGTTCGACGACGAGCTTTTGCGCGCGGCAAACGAAATCGCCGAAATAAGGTCCGATCGGCTCCTGGCGAACGAACTTGAAGCCGTTCAATCTGCGTCCCCGTAAGCGCCGCCAAAGTTGCTCCTCGGCCGCGGTCTCGCAGCGGCGTAATTCTCTCGCGCGTTTGGTTTCGTGAATTCGCAAGCCGCGCATGCGCAAAAGTCCCCGCCCCTCACCCTAACCCTCTCCCCGCAGGCGGGGAGAGGAGAAGCTTGCCACGGCACGCAGGCGCCCAATCACGCCGCCCCTCACCCCAACCCTCTCCCCGCAAGCGGGGAGAGGGAAACTTCTCCCTCTCCCCATGAGCGCAGCGAATGGGGAGAGGGTTGGGGTGAGGGGCTACGAGAATGGCCCATGTCATGAAACTGCCACCCGACTCGGCCATGTACCGGCCCAAACGAGGGTCAACGCCTTGGCAAAGAAGGATTTTGACGGGATTGCCGTCCGCGCGCTGTTCTTGTCCGATCTGCATTTGGGGACAAGAGGTTGCCAAGCTGGCCTGCTGCTCGATTTCCTCAAACATTACGACGTCGAGACAATCTATCTGGTCGGCGACATCGTCGATGGATGGCGGCTCAAATCCGGCTGGTATTGGCCGCAATCCCACAACAACGTCGTGCAAAAATTGCTGAAGCGTGTACATAAAGGCGCCAGGATCATCTACATTCCCGGCAACCACGACGAATTCATGCGCGATTACGTGGGCCACAATTTCGGCGGCATAGACGTGATGGAAACCGCCATTCACGAGGGCGCCGACGGCAAGCGCTACCTCGTCATGCACGGCGATCACTTCGATCTCGTCGTGCGCTACGCGCCCTGGCTCGCGCTGCTCGGCGACGGCGCCTATACGCTGGCGCTCGGCATCAACACCTACGTCAATGCCGTCCGCCGCCGCTTGGGTCTCACCTATTGGTCGCTCTCGTCCTGGGCCAAGTTGAAAGTGAAGACCGCCGTCAATCACATCGGCCGGTTCGAGGAGGCCCTAGCGCACGAAGCCCGGCGGCGCGACGCGCAAGGCGTCATCTGCGGCCACATCCATCACGCGGTCATTCATGACGAATACGGCGTCCGTTACATGAACTGCGGCGATTGGGTGGAGAGCTGCACGGCGCTCGTCGAGCATTTCGACGGACGTTTCGAGATCGTCCGCTGGGACGACGCGGCGCGGCAACTCGCTGCGACCGCGGTCGAGGTGCCAAGGCGCGAGGCGGAAGTGGCGTGACCAAACTGCTGATTGCGACCGACGCTTGGGGGCCGCAGATCAACGGCGTCGTCCGCTCGCTTGAGAACATCGCCGCGCACGCCGCGAGTTTCGAGATGGAGGTGCGCTTCCTCACGCCCTCCGACTTCTGGACGCTGCCGCTGCCCGGCTACGGCGAGATCCGGCTGGCGCTCGCCAACCCTCGCAAGATCGCCGCGGCGATCGGCGATTTTGCGCCCGATTTCGTCCACATCGCCACCGAAGGGCCGATCGGGCTTGCGGCGCGGCGCGCCTGTCTGCACGAGCGCCGGCCGTTCACGACGAGCTATCACACCCGCTTTCCGGAATATCTCGCGGCACGGCTGCCGGTGCCGATCCGTTGCACCTATGCGGTCCTGCGCCGCTTTCACAACGCCGCGGTGGGTACGATGGTGAGTTCGCCGAGCCTCGAAAACATGCTCGCCCGGCGCGGCTTTCATAACCTCATGCGCTGGTCGCGCGGCGTCGACGACACGCTCTTCCGGCCGCGCCTCGAGAATGTGTTCGACGCTTTGCCCCGCCCGGTATTTTTGTTCGTCGGCCGGCTTGCGGTGGAGAAGAACGTCGAAGCCTTCCTGCGGCTCGATCTGCCGGGCTCGAAAGTGGTGGTCGGCAACGGGCCGCTGCAGGCGCGCCTCGCCGCCGCCCACCCCAATGTGCATTTCCTCGGTGCACTCTGCGGCGAAGGCTTGGCGAAGGTCTATTCCTCGGCCGATGTCTTCGTCTTTCCAAGCCTCACCGACACGTTCGGCATCGTGCTGCTCGAAGCGCTGGCATCCGGCGTCCCGGTCGCCGCTTTCCCGGTCACCGGGCCGATTGACGTGATCGGCGATTCGGGCGCCGGCGTGCTTGCCCCCGATCTGCGCCAGGCGGCACTCGGGGCGCTGCGCATCCCGCGCGAACGTTGCCGCACGCATGCGATGAACTTCACCTGGAAGGAAAGCGCCCGGCAGTTTTTCGACAACATCCGCATCGCGCAATTGCGCCGCGACATGCCGGCCCATTCCAAACTTGCCGGCCTCGCCGGACCGGCTTGAAAGCACCGCCGCCCTTTCCCACAAGGGAGGGTCTGCGCCCAACTCCAGCGCCCCTGTGAGGTTGCACGGCCGCCGCTAGCGCTCGCCGGCCGTTTGGCGTCGCGCGGCCTCTCGACCGCGAATGGGCTCGCCGCCGGACCCGAGCAACAATCCTCTTCGGCTTCAGGTCTCGCCCAGCCATTTTTCGCCGAAAAGCTCGCGGCGCTGTTTCTCGAGTTCCTCGGTGTAGCGGCGCAGCACGTGCGCCTCGCTGAGCGTGCCGACCGGGCGGCGGCCGATCTCGTCGTCGAGCACCGCCAGCGCCTCGCTCTCGGAACGC
>JASHSW010000142.1 GCA_030038595.1 Methylovirgula sp. | reverse complement strand
GGCGGCATCGAGGCGTTCGTGCGCTATCTCGACCGCACCAAGACGCCGCTCACGCCGACGCCGATTATCGTTCGAGGCGAGCGCGACTGCATCAGCGTCGAAGTCGCGCTGTGGTGGAACGATTCCTACCACGAGAACGTCCTCGCTTTTACCAACAACATCCCGCAGCGCGACGGAGGCACGCATCTCGCCGGCTTCCGTGCCGGCTTGACGCGGCAGGTCGTGGCCTACGCGGACCGCTCCGGCATCAGCAAACGCGAGAAGGTGGATTTGGCGGGCGACGATTGCCGCGAAGGCTTGACCTGCGTGCTTTCGGTGAAGGTGCCGGATCCGAAATTCTCATCGCAGACGAAGGAGAAGCTCGTCTCCTCGGAAGTGCGTCCCGCCGTCGAGGGCATCGTCAACGAAATGCTCGAAGCCTGGTTCGAGGAACACCCGCAGGAAGCCAGAGTCATCGTCGGCAAAGTCGCCGAGGCCGCGCAGGCGCGCGAGGCGGCGCGCAAGGCGCGCGAATTGACCCGCCGCAAGGGGGCGCTCGACGTCGCCAATCTGCCCGGCAAGCTCGCCGATTGCCAGGAGCGCGATCCGGCTAAATCCGAGCTCTTCCTGGTGGAGGGCGATTCGGCGGGCGGCTCCGCCAAACAGGGCCGCAACCGCGAATACCAGGCAGTGCTGCCGCTGCGCGGCAAGATCCTCAACGTCGAGCGGGCCCGTTTCGACAAGATGCTGTCATCGCAGGAAATCGGCACGCTGATCACCGCGCTCGGCACGGGCATCGGTCGCGACGATTTCAATCCGGCGAAGTTGCGTTACCACAAGATCATCATCATGACCGATGCGGACGTGGACGGCGCGCATATCCGCACGCTGCTGCTCACCTTCTTCTTCCGGCAGATGCGCGAATTGATCGAGCGCGGTCATCTCTTTATCGCCCAGCCGCCGCTCTACAAAGTCAAACGCGGCGGTTCCGAACAATACCTCAAGGACGAGCGGGCCAAGGAAGATTATCTGATCGACAACGGGCTCGACGGCGCCGTGCTGCGGCTCGGCAACGGCGAAGAGCGCGGCGGCGCGGATCTGCGCGCCATCGTCGAGGAAGCGCGCATGGTCCGGCAGATCTTGACTGGCTTGCATTCGCGCTATGACCGCAGCGTCGTCGAACAGGCGGCGATCGCCGGGGCGCTGCGCCCGGTCTCCGGCCAAGGCGAGGAGCGGCTGGCGGTCGAGGTCGCCGAGCGGCTCGACCGTCTCGCCGAAGAATTGGAGCGCGGCTGGAGGGGACGTATCGAGGCGGGCGGTTATGTGCTGACGCGCGAATTGCGCGGCGTGTGCCAGGCCGCGGTGCTCGACGCGGCGCTGCTCGCTTCGGCCGAAGCGCGCCGCCTCAACGAACATGCATTTTCACTGCACGAGATCTATGCGCTTCCGCTCCGTTTCCTGCGCAAAGGCGAAGAGCGCCAAGTATGCGGCCCGGCTGAGCTTGTCGATGCGGTGATGGCGGCGGGTCAGAAGGGCATTTCGCAGATCCAACGCTACAAGGGGTTGGGCGAAATGAACCCCGAGCAGCTTTGGGAGACGACGCTTGACCGCGAGGTGCGTTCGCTTTTGCAGGTGAAGATCAAGGAAGGCGACGAGGCCGACGATATTTTCGTCAAGCTGATGGGCGACGTCGTCGAGCCTAGACGCGAATTCATCCAGGAAAACGCGCTCTCCGTTTCCAATTTGGATGTGTGAGCCAAGAAGGCTTGAGGACTGCTGGCGTAATCGGAAGCAGGCCAAGTCTCTGCGGTTCTACGCGAAAGCATGGCGCTCTCACGGGCGGCCGCCGGCCGCGAAGCGCGGCATCCGTCGCCTCGCTTCGCCGCCATCTCGGCAAAATTGGTGTGTTATAGATGCTTGCCGCCCCCCGGGCGCCAAGGAGCGAAGGAGTGAAAAGCGATGAACCAAGCTGAGCGGCGCGCGACCGGCTCGCTGGCCGCTGTTTTCGCGATGCGGCTCCTCGGCCTGTTCATGATCTATCCTGTCTTCGAGGCCTATGCGCGCCATCTTCGGGGCGCGACGCCCGTGCTGATCGGCTTGGCGCTCGGTGCTTACGGACTCACGCAAGGCCTACTGCAGATCCCGTTCGGCCTTCTCTCGGATAGGATCGGCCGTAAGACCATGATCTCGATCGGGCTCGTCTTCTTCGGAATCGGCAGCGTCGTCGCAGCTCTCTCAACCTCGATCGAGGGCGTGCTCGTCGGGCGCGTCTTGCAAGGCACGGGGGCGGTCGGCTCGGTCATTCTTGCGCTCGTGGCCGACTTGACGCGCGAAAACGTGCGCACCAAAGCGATGGCCGGTGTCGGCATCACCATTGGCTTCTCCTTCGTCGTCGCGATCGTCATCGGCCCGCTCGTGGCGAGCGTCGCCGGAGTTCCCGGCATCTTTTGGCTGACGGCGATCCTCGCGCTCGTCGGCATCGCGATCACGCTCGTGATTGTCCCCAATCCCGCGCGCACGGTGCGCCACCGCGATGCCGAAGCCGTGCCGGTGCTCTTTGCGCGCGTCCTGCGTGACGGCGAGCTTCTGCGCCTGGATTTCTCGATTTTCGCGCTGCACGCGATTCTGACCGCGAGTTTCCTCTCCATTCCGGCGATTCTGACCGCCGCGCTGCACCTCAACGGGCGCACCGATTGGCTGGTCTATCTTCCGGTTCTTCTCGTCTCGGTCGCATTGATGGTGCCGGCCATCATCGTCGCCGAGAAGGGCGGCCGCATGAAGGAGATCTTCCTCGCGGCGATCGGCCTCATGGCGCTGAGCATTCTTGTGCTCGCGCTGGCCGGACATATCGCCGGCGTGGCGGTCGCCGCGCTCATCGGATTCTTCACCGCGTTCAACGTGATGGAGGCAATGCTGCCCTCGCTCGTCACCAAGATTGCGCCGGCCGAGGCCAAGGGCACCGCCACGGGGATCTATTCGAGTTCGCAATTTCTCGGCATTTTCCTCGGCGGGGCGGGCGGCGGCTGGGCCTTCGCCGTGGGCGGCGCGACGGGGGTGTTCATCTTCACGCTGGTCGTCGCGCTGATCTGGCTCGCCGTTGCCGCGACCATGCGCCGGCCGCAGCGCCACACGAATTATCTCGTTCGCTTGGCTTCGCTCGATCGGCAGAAGGTCGGCGCGCTCGAAGCGAGCCTCAAGGCGGCGCCCGGCGTCATCGATGCAGTCGTCGCACCCGATGAAAACGTCGCCTATCTCAAGATCGATCGCGAGCATTTCGACGCGAATGCGATCGCGGCCATCGCCGGCGAGAAGTAGCAGGAAGCTTGCCGGCGCCGTCGAGAGCGACGATTTTGGAACAAACGGCCGTGCCGCCCGGCAGGTGTAACATCGGCGCGCAACCGGCGTATAAGCTATTGTCGGACGGACAGAGAACGGATTTACCCCATGGAAGCCAAGCAATTTCCCGTCACCCATACCGAGCCGGAATGGCGCAAGATTCTGAGCGCCGAGCAATACGACGTGATGCGCGGGCACGGCACGGAGCGGCCGGGCTCCTGCGCTCTGAATACCGAGAAACGTCCCGGCACCTTCACCTGCGCCGGCTGCGGGCAGAAGCTCTTCGTCTCGAAGACCAAGTTCGACAGCGGTACCGGCTGGCCGAGCTTCAACGATCCGGTTCCGGGCGCAGTCGAGGAAACGACCGACCGCAGCTACGGCATGGTCCGCACCGAGGTCCATTGCAGCCGCTGCGGCAGCCATTTGGGCCACGTCTTTCCGGACGGCCCCCCGCCCACGCATTTGCGCTATTGCATCAACGGCGTGGCGATGAATTTTCAGCCGGAGTGAGAATTACCCTCTCCCTGCTGGCGGGGAGAGGGGATGAGCGTCCATCACGGAATAAACACCGCCTCGATCACCTGGAGCTGATCGCCCATCGGGTCGAGTTCGAGGCGGACCACCTCGGCCATCAGCTTGTCGCGGAACTTATAGGCGCGCCGCCAGCCGTCCTCCGTGGTCGGCGGCCAGGGCGTATAGCTCTTTTTGTCGACCATGAGCGCTTCGCAGCGCAAATGCCGGCCACGCTCGGAGCCGTGGATGTTGCGGGCGATGATATACATGGCATCCTCGAACGGCGGCGCTTCGGCCGAGCGAAATCTAATTTAGCGGCGTTCGCCGCGGCTGACCATGCCTCAACTATCCATTTTCAGCGCCGCGATAAACGCTTCCTGCGGGATCTCGACTTTTCCAAATTGGCGCATACGCTTTTTGCCGGCCTTCTGCTTTTCCAAAAGCTTGCGCTTGCGGGTTGCGTCGCCGCCGTAGCATTTGGCGGTCACGTCCTTGCGCAGCGCGCGCACCGTCTCGCGGGCGATGATCTTGCCGCC
>JASHSW010000141.1 GCA_030038595.1 Methylovirgula sp. | reverse complement strand
GAAAGGCGTTCGTATCGCCGGGCCGCGACGGCGCAGAAGTGCGTGCGCGCCGGCGGCAAGCACAACGATCTCGACAAAGTAGGCTATACGGCGCGCCACCACACGTTCTTCGAAATGCTCGGCAATTTCTCCTTCGGCGATTATTTCAAGGCCGAGGCGATCGAATTTGCCTTCATCTTGATCACCAAACATTTCGGTCTGCCGAAGAAACATCTGCTTGTCAGCGTCTATCACGACGATGATGAAGCCTATGATCTTTGGAAGAAGATCGCCGGTCTGCCGAATTCGAAGATCGTCCGCATCGCGACCTCCGACAATTTCTGGTCGATGGGCGACACCGGCCCTTGCGGCCCGTCCTCGGAGATATTCTTCGACCGGGGCGAGAAATTCTCGGGCGGCCCGCCGGGCAGCGGCGACGAGGACGGCGATCGGTTTGTCGAATTCTGGAACCTCGTCTTCATGCAATACGAGCAGGTGAAACCGGGGGAGCGCGTCGGCCTGCCGCGCCCCTCGATCGACACCGGGATGGGGCTCGAGCGGATCGCCGCCATTCTCCAAGGCGTCGCGTCGAATTACGACATCGATTTGATGCGCGCTTTGATCCTCGCCGTCGCGGCGGCGACCGGCGTCGATCCGGACGGCCCGCAGAAGGCCAGCCACCGGGTAATCGCCGATCACCTGCGCGCCTCGGCCTTCCTCGTCGCCGACGGCGTTCTGCCCTCGAACGAAGGGCGCGGCTATGTGCTGCGTCGGATCATGCGCCGCGCCATGCGGCACGCGCAGCTGCTCGGTGCGGAAGAGCCGCTGCTCTGGCGGTTGGTGCCGGTTCTGGTCCGTGAAATGGGGCAGGCCTATCCCGAACTCGTCCGTGCCCAGTCGCTCGTCGTCGAGACTCTGCGGCTCGAGGAGACGCGATTCCGGGTAACGTTGGCGCGCGGGCTCGCGATGCTCGACGAGGCGGCCCGCAATCTACGGCGCGGCGCGATCCTGCCCGGCAACGTCGCCTTCAAACTCTATGACACCTACGGGTTCCCGCTCGATCTCACCGAGGATCACTTGCGCGCCCGGCAAATCAGCGTCGACCTGCAGGGGTTCGACGCGGCGATGCGGCAGCAGCGAATCGAGGCGCGCAAGGCCTGGGCGGGCTCCGGCGAAGCGGCCACGGAGTCGATCTGGTTCAGCCTCAAGGAGAGGCTCGGAGCGAGCGAGTTCTTGGGCTACGAAACGGAAAGCGCCGAAGGGATTATCGTCGCAATCCTCAAGGACGGGCGCGAAGTCGCCCGTCTCGGCCGCGGCGAGAGCGGCCAGATCATTGTCAACCAGACGCCGTTTTATGGCGAGTCCGGCGGCCAGGTGGGCGACACGGGGGTCATCCGTGCCGCGGGCTTTCGATTCCGCGTCACCAATACGCAAAAAAAGCTCGGCGATCTCATCGTGCACGAGGGGCTCGTCGAGGAAGGCGAGGCAGGCGCGAACCTCGCCGTCGAACTGCAAGTAGATCACCGGCGGCGCAGCGCATTGCGCGCCAACCATTCCGCGACGCATCTGCTGCACGAGGCATTGCGCCAGGTTCTCGGCGACCACGTCGCGCAAAAAGGATCGCTGGTTGCGCCCGATCGGCTGCGCTTCGATTTCGCCCATCCCAAACCGATCGGCCCGGAGGAACTGGCGCGGATCGAAGACATTGCCAATCGCGCCGTGCTCGCGAACGCGCCGGTCGACACGCGTCTCATGGATCTTGAGGATGCAATCGCGTCCGGCGCGCGCGCCCTCTTCGGCGAAAAATACGGCGACCAAGTCCGCGTCGTCTCGATGGGGAACGCTGCCGAGATTCTCGATGATTCGGTCGAGGCATCGCGTGCCAATGCGCCGTTCTCCGTCGAACTCTGCGGCGGCACGCATGTGAGCCGCACCGGCGACATTGGTCTCATTTCCATCCTCTCCGAATCGCCCGTCGCCGCCGGCGTACGGCGTATCGAGGCCAAGACGCGCGACGCCGCGCGGCATCACCTGAACGCCCAGGCGCGCCGCCTAAAGGAACTCGCGCAGGCGCTCAAGGCCCCGGAAGACGAAGCAGTAGAGCGCCTCGCGCATATTCTCGAAGAGCGCCGCAAGCTCGAACGCGACCTCGCCGAGGCGCGCAAGCGGCTTGCGATGGGCGGCGCGGCGGCTGCCGCGATCGAAGAAATCGGCGGCGTGAAATTCCTCGGCAAGGAAGTTTCGGGGGTCGAAATGAAAGACCTGAAATCGCTTGCCGATGAAGGCAAACAGAGTCTCGGTTCGGGCGTCGTAGCAGTCATCGGTGTCGGCGGCGACGGCAAGGCGGGCGTCGTGGTCGGGGTGACCGAGGATCTGACCCGGCGCTTCGACGCCGTCGCGCTGGCGCGGCTTGCCGCGGCGAAGCTCGGCGGCAAAGGCGGAGGGGGACGACGCGATTTGGCGCAAGCCGGAGGTCCCGACGGGGCAGGCGCGCCGGCAGCGCTCGCCGCAGTCGCCGCCGCCCTTCGTGAGCCCACCAACGCCGTCTGAACAGCCGAAAGACGGCCGGCGCCGCCCGCTCCCGGAAAATTCCGCTTGGGCGCACGGAACCGCGGCGGCCGTCGATCGGTTGAAGCACGACCGTAAGCAATCGCCGAGGCGGCGATGACGCGCCAGGGGAGGATCTATGAACGTCGGCAATCTGCTCTATTGGGCGTTGATATTCCTTGTGATCGCGATCATCGCCGGCGCCCTCGGCTTCGGCGGCCTCTCCGGAACCGCCATGCAGGCCGCGCACCTCGTCTTCTGGGTGGCGATCATCCTCCTGATCCTGTCGCTGCTGTTCGGCGTCTTGCGGCGCGGCTGAGATTTTGCATCGCGAACTCGATCTGTTCTTACCGATGCGCTAAGCTTCGACGGTTGTTGGGGCGCGGACGGCGAAGGAGGACGCGATGGAGAATCGGGATTCGGACTCTGCCGGCATCGATGCGGGATTTTCGGCCGCGGTGCGGAACTTTCACGCTTTTGCCGAGGGGATGGGTCGGGTTTCGCGCACGTCCTTTGCGCAGAACGCCAAGTTGATGGACGAGCTCGGCGCCGCTCGGGGCATCGGCGACGTAGTGGCCATCCAGATGAAGTTCGCGACAGGGATGTTGGAGACGATCAACGAACAATTCCAGTTCATGCTGTCGCACATGGCCGAACTCCCGGCTGGTTTTGCGGCGAGCGCGCCGGTCCCGCTCGCGCAAGGCACGGAAAATACCGCCGCGCCGGCAGCGCCGGCGGGCGATGCGGCTGCGAGCGCTGCGGAGCAAAAGCCGCGAGCCCAACCTGCGGCGAGACGATCGGGGAATGATCCTCGGCCGACCCCCGCCGGGCAGCGGGAACCCGCCGGGATTGCCCAGCCGACCGCGAAAGCCGGCCGCGATGCGTTGCAGGAACTCGCAAAAGTCGCCGCCGAGCTCAAGCGCGCCGAGGCGCAGGTACGCAAGGATGTTGGCGCGGACAACGATCCCGGTGCGGCGCCGAACAAGGGCAGCGGGCCGCGGCGCGCCTGAGCGGCTCGAACGAGCCCCCGCCGTCAAGGCCGAAGTGCGCGTCAACGCGCCGTGATGGCGTTTCTCAGTTCGAGCGGGCGGGCGATGAATTCGAGCTGTTCGATGCTCGTCCCGGTGCCGCGGATATCCACCGTGCCGTAGCCGAGAATACGGCCGAGGAGGGATTGGTCGACATCAACCGATTCGACCTTGTCCATGTTCATTTCGGCGGTGTGGCGCTGGATGAATCCGGTCTTGTAGATGACCCGCGCCGTCGTCACCGCGATCTCGGTGGTGAAACTCTGCCACCAGGCGTGCGCTGCGAAAATCAGGGTGAGCAGCACGGAAACGATCACCAGAATGAGCGATATCGACCAGCGGTAATTGGTCTCTCGGAAATAGACCGCCGCGGCAAGGGCGATTGCGGTGCAAAGCAGAAAGAAAATCGCCCTGCGGTAGATGATCCAATGCAGGTGGCCGTCGAAAACCACGGTTTCTCCGGGCTGCAGGATGTTTTTCAGATAGCTCATGACCGGCTTCCGCGCGAGGCCGGACTCTTAGCAGATCGCAACGGCTGCCGGCAGGTCGGTTCGCGCCGCTTCGAGACTGGAATGTGCTGGACAAATTAATGTTGCTCTTTCGGTGACAAGCCATTGTTCTGGCGTAGTCTTTTGAGATGTCGTGGGGCGCGGCTCTGGGGACGGCGGTGGGAAAGCCGCGGTCCCGCGGTGCATGCGCATCGAAATGTTGGCTTTCGGGCCCAATCTGGGCCATGAACCACGATTATCCTCAACCCAAGGTGAGAGAGTGATGCAGGAAGCCAATACGACCTCGCTCGAAGCCGCCGTTTTGCGCTCCGCCGAGATGGCGCTCGACCGTATCGCGGCGGCGCGCGCGGCGATCGGCGACGTCATTTTCGGGCAGGAACAGGTTGTGGAGGAAGCACTCGTTGTGCTCCTCTCCGGCGGCCACGGCTTGCTCGTCGGCGTGCCGGGACTCGCCAAGACCAAGCTCGTCGAAGCCCTGGGCCGGGTAGTCGGGCTCGCCACGCGCCGCGTTCAATTTACCCCGGATCTCATGCCGGCCGATATTCTCGGCTCCGAGGTTCTCGAAGAAACGGCCGACCATCGCCGCAGCTTCCGCTTCGTGAAAGGGCCGATCTTTGCGCAATTGCTGATGGCCGACGAGATCAATCGCGCCAGCCCGCGCACGCAGTCGGCGCTTCTTCAGGCGATGCAGGAACATCACGTATCGGTCGCCGGCGAGCGCCACGATCTGCCGCATCCTTTCCACGTGCTCGCCACCCAGAACCCGCTCGAACAGGAAGGGACCTATCCACTTCCCGAAGCGCAGCTCGATCGCTTCCTGATGCAGATCGATGTCGCCTATCCGGATCGCGCCACGGAGAGGCGCATCTTGATCGAGACCACCGGCGACAAGGATTCCGAGGCCAAGCCGGCAATGACGGCCGATGATCTCATCACCACGCAGCGCCTGGTGCGGCGTCTGCCGGTCGGCGAGCAGGTTGTCGAGGCCATTCTCGATCTGGTTCGGTCGGCGCGGCCGGGCGAGGGCGACCTCGCCATCACCCAGCATATCGCCTGGGCGCCAGGGCCGCGCGCCGCGCAGGCATTGATGCTTGCCACGCGGGCGCGGGCGCTTGTCGACGGACGTCTTTCGCCCTCGCTCGACGACGTGATTGCGCTCGCCGCGCCGGTTCTGAAGCACCGTATGGCTCTCACATTTGCGGCACGCGCCGAAGGCGAGACGGTTCCCGGCGTCATCGAGCGTCTTACCAGCCATTTGGCGCGGCGATGAGCGATGCCCGCCTGCTCACGCCCGCGGAGCGTCAAGTATCGACCGCCGCCGAAGGCGCGGCGCTCGATCTGGCGGCGCGATTGCCGAGCCTCATCGTCGCAGCCAAGGAGATCGCTTCGAGCGTGATGCACGGCGTGCACGGCCGGCGCGTAGCGGGCAGCGGCGAGACATTTTGGCAATTCCGACCGTTCGTCGCCGGCGAATCGACGGCCGGCATCGATTGGCGCCGCTCGGCGCGCGACGATCGCATCTACGTGCGCGAACGCGAATGGGAGGGCGCCCATACGGTCTGGATCTGGATCGATCGTTCGCCGTCGATGGCATTCACCTCGAAACTCGCGCTTCAATCGAAGCTCGATCGCGCCTTGGTGCTCGGTCTTGCCGCCGCCGACCTTCTCGTCCGTGGCGGCGAGCGGGTGGGACTCATGGGGCTGACGCGGCCGATGGCGGTGCGCGGCATTATCGGGCGATTTGCGGAGGCGATGCTCGCCGAGGAGCGCGCAGCGGGCTCCGTGCCCGCCGAGCTACCGGCGAATATGACCTTGGCGCCGCGCACGCAGGCGATCCTGATTTCGGATTTTTTGAGCGACCCAGCCGAGATCGGCGAAAAAATCAAGATCCTCGCCGGCCGCGGCGCACGCGGTCATCTCGTCATGATTGCCGATCCGATCGAAGAGACCTTTCCCTTCGCCGGCCACACCGAATTCCTTGACGTCGATACCGACGCAAGCTTGCGGGTCGGGCAGGCAGAGAGTTTTCGAGGCGAATATATCTCTCGCCTGGCGGCGCATCGCGATGCCGTCGCCAGCGCGGCGCGGCGGCGCGGCTGGAACGTTCTGCCGCATCGCACCGACCGGCCGGCGTCGGAGGCATTGCTGGCGCTGCGCACGCGGCTCGAAGCCGATCCGACACAATTCGCGAGAGTTGCGGGCTGATGTTTGGACTACCGCTCGCCTTCACGATTCCGGCCGTACTCGTCGCGCTCGCCGGCTTGCCGGCGCTTTATTATCTGCTGCGGATCACGCCGCCGCGCCCGCGCCGTGTTCCGTTTCCGCCGCTGCGCCTCATTCTCGATCTGCGGCCGCGCGACGAAACGCCGGCGCATACGCCTTGGTGGCTGCTTGTCCTGCGCTTGGCGATCGCGGCGGCAATCATTCTCGCGATGGCCGGTCCGATCTTCAATCCGCTGCCGGCCGGCGAAAGCCGCCCCTTGCTTTTGGTGATTGACGACGGCTGGCCGGCGGCGCCGAGCTGGGATCTGCGTATGGCGGCGGCGACGCAACGCATCGAAGAGGCGGGCCGGCTGGGCGAGGTCGTCGGCGTCGCCGCGACTTCCGATGGCGGACGCGAGATCCTCGCGACCGACGCGACCCACGCGCTCGAGCGGTTACGCGCCATCAAGCCGATGCCGTTCGTCGCGGATCGGCTGGCTTTGCTCACGCCGATTGCGAATTTCGTCGCGGCGCAGCCGAAGACGGAGCTTGTCTGGATCGCCGATGGCCTCAAGCGCGGCCATGCCCGCGAATTCTCGGAAAAACTGGCGCGCCTTGCGCCCGGCGCGGTGCTGGTTACGAATGCCCAGGCGGTCCGCGCCTTGGCCGGCCCGAAGAACGAATCGGGCGAGCTGAACGTTCGCGTGCTGCGCAGCTCGACGCGCGGCCCGGAGCAGGGCGTCGTTCGGGCCCTCGACTTGAAAGGGCTCAGCCTTGGGGAGACGCGGTTCGATTTCTCCGGCCCGGGGGCAACGAGTCCTACCGAGACCAGCGCCAAGTTCGATTTGCCGACCGATCTGCGCAACGATATCGCCCGGCTTGAAATTCTCGATGAACATTCGGCGGGTGCGGTCTCGCTCCTCGACGAACGCTGGAAGCGCCGGCGGGTCGGAATTGTCAGCGGCGAGACGGCGGACCTGTCGCTGCCGCTGCTTGCGCCGAACTATTATCTTCGCAAGGCGCTTGCGCCATTCGCCGACGTGCGCGAAGCGCGGCCTGGAACGCCCGATCCGATTGCCACGCTCCTCGACGAGCACGTGAGCGTTATGATCCTCGCCGATGTCGGCAATCTGCTCCCCAACGACCATGCTCGGCTGAAACAGTTCGTCGAAAACGGCGGCATTCTCCTGCGCTTCGCCGGTACGCGGCTTGCGGCGGCCGATTCCGACGATCTCGTACCGGTGCGGCTGCGCCGCGGCGGGCGCATTCTCGGCGGTGCGCTTTCCTGGGAAACGCCGAAGCGGCTTGCGCCTTTCGATGAGCAGAGTCCTTTCTTCGGGCTGAAAGTCCCCGACGAGGTGACGGTGCGCCGTCAAGTGCTCGCCGAGCCCGACGCCGATCTGCCGGGCAGGACTTGGGCGCATCTCGTCGACGGGACACCGCTCGTGACCGCAAGCCAAGACGGCAAAGGCATGATCGTCCTCTTTCACGTTACCGCCGATACGACGTGGTCCAATTTGCCGATCTCCGGCCTTTTCGTCGACATGCTGCGCAAGGTCGTCGACCTTTCCGGGGCGACCGCGAACGCCGCGGAGACGAAAGGCGAAAAGGCCGAAACCGTGCCGCCGACGCGCACGCTCGACGGGTTCGGCGTGCTCGGCACGCCGCCGCCGACCGCCAAACCGGTTCCTGTGACGTTCGCACAGGCGGGCGATGCCGATCATCCGCCGGGCTTCTACGGGCCGCCCGATCAATTGCAGGCCGTCAATGCGCTGCGCGCCGATGATACGCTCAGCGCCGCGAATTATGCCGGAACGGGCTTGGTCGCCGAACCATTGCGGCAGGCGGCACCCGTCGATCTGCGCCCGGCGCTGCTCGCCGTCGCATTTCTGCTGTTCATCGCCGACGCGCTGGCTTCGCTCTGGCTCTCCGGCGGGCTTACGCGGCGCTTCGGGCGCGCCGCCGCGGTGCTCGCGATGATCGGAATTGCGTGCAGCTTTTCGCCCGGTCCGCTGCGTGCCGATCCGAAACCCGCCGATCCGGCGCTCTCACAGAGCGATCTTCAGTCGGTGCTGAATACCAGGCTCGCCTATGTCGTGAGCGGCGATCCGCAAGTCGACGAAGAGAGCAAGAACGGGCTTACCACGCTCTCCCAGGTCCTGGCGCAACGCACCGCGCTCGTCCCCGCAGATCCGGTCGGTGTCGATCCGGCGCGCGACGAACTGGCTTTCTATCCGATGCTCTATTGGCCGATCGTCGCCGGCAGGCCGCAGCCTTCGGCCGTCGCGAAGGCCAAAGTCGCCGCCTATATGAAACAGGGCGGTACGATCATCTTCGATACACGCGACGCGCTGACGGCCTATGCCGGTGGTCCGCCGACTCCGGAAGCCATATGGCTGCGACAGTTGCTCGACGGCATCGATGTGCCGGAGCTCGAGCCCGTGCCTTCCGACCATGTGGTCACCAAGACGTTTTATCTCATCGATGGATTCGTCGGCCGTTACGAGATCGGACAGACGTGGATCGAGGCTCTGCCTCCCGCAAATCCCGCCGACGGCGCGAGACCGGCGCGCGCCGGCGATGGCGTCTCGCCGATCATCATCACGTCGAACGATCTTGCGGCGGGGTGGGCGAGCGAACCCGACGGCGAGAGCCTCTATCCGCTGGTTCCGGGCGGGCCGCGCCAACACGAACTCGCGCTGCGCGGCGGCATCAATCTCGTGATGTACACGCTGACCGGCAATTACAAGACCGATCAGGTGCACGTCCGCGATTTGCTGGAACGGCTCGCGCACTGAGCGGTCACGGCGCCTTGACCGGTCGCCATTCGGCGGCAAGGCGCTGCGCCTGCTTGATCTGCTCCGGTGTCATGCGGTCGGCCATGATGTCGCGGTTCTTGGCGGCATTGTCGCGATATTCCGAGTTCGTGGAATAAGACGCCGCCACGGTGAACCATTTGTATGCCTGCACATAATCCTGCGGCGCGCCTTGCCCGTTGGCGTAGAGAAAGCCGAGGTTGGTCTGCGCGAAGGAATCGCCTTGCTCGGCGGCCTTGCGGTACCAATCGGCCGCCTGCGCGTAGTCGTGTTTGACGCCTTCTCCCTTCGCATAGAGAAGCCCGAGGCTGCTCTGCGCGAAGCGATCGCCGCGTTCCGCGGCTTTGCGGTACCATTCTGCAGCTTGCGCATAATCCTGTGCGACGCCTTCGCCATTCGCGTAGAGCTGACCAAGGTTGCTCTCTGCCGCCAGATCGCCTTGCTCGGCCGCTTTGCGAAACCAGATTGCCGCCTGCGCGGGATCGCGCGCCACACCTTGGCCATGCAAGTACATCTGCGCAAGATTGCTCTCTGCCGCGACTTCGCCTTGCTCGGCGGCTTTGCGATACCAGT
>JASHSW010000140.1 GCA_030038595.1 Methylovirgula sp. | reverse complement strand
ATTCGTCATCCGGGTGGGTGACTGGGGCGGCTATATGTTGCTCGACTGCGACGACCCGGCGGCCGTTCACAAGTTCTGCTCGATGCTTCCGGCTTTTGTATTCGAGGCGCGGCCCGTCATTCCCATCGAGGATGCCGTCAGGGTCGAACTCGAAGCGATAGGCTTCCGCGACGGCCTCAAACGCAAGTGAGCGAGAGCAAAAGATCGTGCCGAACTGGCAAATGGAGAGGCGACCGGCGCGTGGGCGGCGTAGTTCTTCCGGTATAATTGGGTTCGGCAATACAAAGCGCATTGGGATGGAAGCATCTTGAAATCACTGTAAGCAAGAGCAGATTGCCTTCTCGAGTTTAACCCAGAGGCCGCCATGCCCCTTCTTGATACGAATGCGCCGCCGCAATGCTTGGCAATCGCGAATAGCGCGCTTCTCATGGCATTGCTCGATTCGCTCGTTGCAAAAGGGCAATTGAGCAAATCCGAGGCGCAGGAGATTGTTAGGCGTGCCGCGGAACTCGTGAGAGTGCGCTGCCATACCGCCGAAGGCTCCCGCGCCCGCGATTTATTGGATGGGCTATGGACTCGTTTCTGCGGATCCTAGTTTCGGTCTAAGATTTCAAATGGAGACACGACCCCGATGCGACAAGAACGGGAAAGTACACTTAAGATCGAGGCCGCTAATCGTGCGGAAGCAGTGGCGCTTTTGATCAGATGTGGCTACCGCGTGTATCGGCCTGAGATAGACATAGACGGAGAGGATTTGCTCGCATTCACTCCAGGGGGCGAGCTTCGTGCCATTCAGATGAAAGGTCGCGCATATGTCAGTAAATCCAAATATGGGGGGAAAAATCTCTGGCTACTGTTCCCATCTGAGAAATACGCTGGGCAAGCATGCCGTGATTGGTACTTGGTTCCCCACGATAGACTTTATGATTGGACAAAGGCAAAACACGGTCGCGCTCCTAAGTGGCAAGACGAGTGGAGCTATCCGTCTCTGAGTAAGGAACTTCGTCACTTCTTGGGAAAGCATCGTTTGCTTGAAAATACCGTCGCAGACTTCAAACTGAGACACGACCCGGCTGCGGCGTGAACATAAGGCGAACGACGGGCCGGCCGGGAAGCCTGCGGCGATTTTGGCGCCTGGATTCCCTATCGACGCCCGCCACGTTAACCTTCGTCGTCTTAGCTTCACCCAGGCCGGTTTCTTGACCTCGTCGCCAATTCGCGCCATCTGAGATTAATCTATGCCAGCATCTCCCCCACGCTCGACATGGCCTTGCACGGAAGTTCCGGAAGCAGGGCCTGCGCCACGCCATCGCTCCGTCGGCGTGCGGATCGGCACCGGCAAAGGCGCGATCCTGGTCGGCGGCGGCGCGCCGATCATCGTACAATCGATGACCAATACCGATACCGCCGATGTCGCCTCGACCGTCGAGCAGGTAGCGGCGCTCGCTCGGGCCGGCTCCGAACTCGTGCGGATCACCGTCGACCGCGACGAGGCGGCGGCTGCCGTTCCTCATATTCGCGAAAAGCTCGACCGCATGGGCTGCGATGTGCCGCTCATCGGCGACTTCCACTATATCGGCCACAAGCTCCTAGCCGATCATCCGGCTTGCGCCGAGGCGCTTGCCAAATATCGCATCAATCCCGGCAACGTCGGCTTCAAGGACAAGCGCGATACGCAATTCGGCATGATGGTCGAATGCGCCATCAAGAACGGCAAGGCGGTGCGCATCGGGGCCAATTGGGGCTCGCTCGATCAGGACTTGCTCACCCGGCTGATGGACGAAAATGCCAAATCAAACGCGCCGCTCGACGCAAGCGCCGTGACGCGCGAGGCCATGGTGCAATCGGCGCTGCTGTCGGCGCAGCGCGCCGAGGAAATCGGGCTCGGCGGCGACCGGATCATCCTGTCGGCCAAGGTCTCGAACGTCCAGGATCTCATCACCGTGTACCGGATGCTCGCGCAGCGCAGCACCTATGCGATCCACCTCGGCCTCACCGAAGCCGGCATGGGATCGAAGGGCATTGTCGCCTCGGCCGCGGCGCTCGGCGTGCTGCTGCAGGATGGGATCGGCGATACGATCCGCATCTCGCTCACGCCCGAGCCCGGCGGCGACCGCACGCTCGAGGTCAAAGTCGCCCAGGAAATCCTCCAGACGATGGGGTTCCGCACCTTCGTGCCGCTCGTCGCCGCCTGTCCCGGTTGCGGACGCACCACTTCGACCGTGTTCCAGGAGTTGGCCCGCGACATCCAGGCCTATATCCGCGATGCCATGCCCGGATGGAAGGAACGCTATCCGGGAGTCGAGACGCTCAACGTCGCGGTCATGGGTTGCATCGTCAACGGGCCTGGAGAATCGAAACATGCCGACATCGGCATCTCTCTGCCCGGCACCGGCGAGACGCCGGCGGCGCCGGTCTTCATCGACGGCAAGAAGGCCATGACGCTGCGCGGCGAAGGCATTGCCGCCGAATTCAAGACGATCGTGCAGGACTATATCGAGCGGCGCTTCGGCGGCGCAAAAAGCGCGGCGGAATAGAACAACATAATTTAAAATTTAGAGAAAATCTTTCGGCGGCGTTGGTTCGGCCATGGCATTTTGACCGACGTCAATGGTAGTTGCGCGTTCGACTGCCTATATTGTTTGCGCGGCGCGTTGTTTTGGGAGATCGAGGCCATGGCCAGGGGCTGGACGGCAGTTTTCGCGATTCTTGGATCGCTCGCACTCCTGGGAAGCGCCGCCGCGCATCCTAGAGCCATCCATCGGCATGCGCAGCATCTCGGCGTCGTGGGCGTCATAAAGCCCGGCCGGGTTTATAGCGCGCGCGGTCATTATGCCGCGTTGGTCGGCGATCCCGGCGGCGGCCTCGGCTTCTATCCGCTGCCTTATCGGGTTCGCGTCGGCGCCTGGCGCTATCGCATGCGCAGCGTCGCTTCGCTGCCGCCCTGGGTCAATCCCAACCCGGTCACTGCCGCCGCGCAGGCGCAGGCCGTGCGCTATTGGGGCTGGGGCGATCCCACGCCCGCCGACTCCTATCATTACGGCGTCTATAATCCGATCGATGGCGTCGGCTCGCCGTTCTTCGCCGGCTATTACGGACCCGCGGGCGACGAAGACGACGATTCGGGCTTTCCGTTCGGCCATCCGTACGGGCCGTAGGTCGTTCTTCAAATCAATCCCGCCGC
>JASHSW010000139.1 GCA_030038595.1 Methylovirgula sp. | reverse complement strand
TCGGAATGCCCATGAACACCGGCTCCTTATTGCGCTCACACGTCGACGGGTTTCGGACGGTAAGCGGAATCCCAACTCCGGCGTTCCGCCGGTTCTGCCTCGCCTAGCGAATGCTTTACGTCTCGGCTCCGCCGGAAAACCGCCAACGGAGCGCCACGATGATCGGCTTAATGGCGCCGCAGCCCAGTGTCGTTTGCGTGACATAGGCAAGCAGCGCGTCGGCGGCAAGCTTGAGCGCCGCGACATCTTTATCCGATTCCGCGAGCCAAGGGATGCGGTCTGCGGTTCCCGCAACCCTAGGATGTCCAGTCAGGCCGGTCGGTGACGCAGATCCGCCTGCCTGGACATGGCGTTGCGGAGGGCGGACGGCATCGAGACCCGGCAAACCCCGGTTCGCGGCGCCGAATCCCAAGCGGCGGGATCGGCGCCGAGCCCGGAAGACGCTCGGCGCACGGCCGGAAATTTCGGTCAAATTTTCGGCGAGGCGAGCGTCTCCGGCCTTCCGCCGCTCGATCCCGCTGGCTTTTTGCGCTATCTGCTCACCGCCGTTGACCGGCGCCTCGAATTCTTCGACGGCACGCGCGGCTATAGCGATGGCGCCGACTATGCCGTCGCAAATACCGCGCGGTTGAGCCAAGATCACTGACATGGAAACTTCAAGTATCCTGCGTTATGAGCCGTATGCAGCAAGACGAAGTCCGCTTGTTCCCGCGCGCCGGCCTTTGTATTGACCGGATGAACGACGTCAAACTGCCCAATATAGCTGCAAAACGGTTCAGTTAACGCCGTAAGACGCAAATTTGCTATCTCAAAATTGCTTCATTATCCGGAAACAACGAAACTCTTGCAAAGTTGCCACAGTTCCCCTCATAGACACGCGGCATATGGACTCCAAGTTCGAGAGCGCGCCCGAGCCCGCTCAATCCCGTAAGATTGGATGGATCGGCAGAGCCATTGTCGGGCTCGTCAACCTGTGCTCGCGCTCGGCATGGCTCGTGGTCGCAATTGCCGTGCTGGTGAGCGGCGCGAGCGCTTATTACACAGCCGCACATTTCGCCATCGACGCCAATACGAACGATTATCTGTCGACGAAATTGCCCTGGCGGCAGCGGCTTGCTGCGCTCGACAAGGCCTTCCCGCAGCGTAACGAGGAAATCGTCGTCGTCGTCGATGGTGCGACGCCCGAGCTCGCGGCTAGCGCCGCCGCGGCGCTAGCCGCGAAATTGCGGACGAGACGTGATCTTTTCGAGACGGTCAACCAACCCGATACGGGGCCTTATTTCGAGCAGAACGCACTTCTGTTTCAGCCTGTTGCCGAGGTTCAACGCACCGTCGGCGGGCTGCTCCGGGCCGAACCTTTTCTGGCGGTGCTCACCTCCGATCCGACGTTGCGCGGCGTTGCGCAGGCATTTTCCTTCATCACTCGGGGCGTGCGCTCGAACGTCGGTACGTTCGACGATTTCGACCGGCCGATCGTCTCGCTTTCCACGGCACTCGACGGCGTTCTGAGCGGCCGTAAGACATTCTTTTCCTGGAACACGCTGTTCACGGGCGAGAAGCCGAGCGAACAAGAATTGCGTCATTTCCTGCTGGTCAAACCAATTCTCAACTACGACGCGCTCGAACCCGGACTCGTCCCCTCCAATTTCATCCGGCAAAGCGCCCGCGATCTGGGCTTCACCCCCGCAAACGGGGTCAGCGTCCGCCTTACCGGCTCGGTGCCGCTCGCCGACGAGGAGTATGCGACCGTGCGGGAAGGCGCCGGCCTCAACGGCGCGATCATGGCACTCGTGGTGTTGGGGATTATTTGGTGCGCATTGCGATCGCTGCGCATCGTCGCGGCGGTGGCGCTATGCGTGATCTTCGGATTGTGCGCGACGGCGGCGCTCGGCCTGATCATGGTGAAGGCGTTCAACCTCATTTCGGTCGCCTTCGCCGTGCTCTTCGTGGGGATCGGCGTCGATTTTGCGATCCAGTTCAGCGTCCGCTACCGAGCCGAGCGGCACGACGAGCCGGATTTCCATAAGGCGCTGCGCATGGCCGCTGCAAAGGCGGGCCGGCCGCTGGCGCTCGCCGCCGCGGCGACGACCTGCGGCTTCTATTCGTTCCTGCCGACCGACTATCGGGGCGTCTCAGAACTGGGACTCATCGCCGGTACCGGCATGATCCTCGCCTTCTTCACCGCGGTCACCGTCCTGCCGGCCTTGCTGACCCTCTTGAAGCCGCCCGCCGAGCGCGATGCGCTCGGCTATAAGTTCCTCGCGCCGATCGATGACTTCCTGAGCCGGCATCGGCATGCTGTAGTGATCGGCACGCTCGGCGTCGCGCTCGCCGGGAGCCCGCTGCTTGCACATGTGCACTTCGACTTCAATCCGCTCGATCTGCGCAGCAAAAAGACCGAGGCGGTCGCAACTCTGCTCGATCTGCAGAAGAGCGCCGACACGCAGGCCAACACGATCGATATTCTGGTTCCCAATCTCGACGCGACCGGAGCAATTACCGCCAAGTTGCAGCAGCTGCCCGAGGTATCGCGGACTCTGACGCTCGCCAGCTTCGTGCCGCCCGATCAGAACCAGAAGCTGCCGATCATCCAGCACGCGGCATCAATCCTCCTGCCGCTCTTCGATCCGAAGCGGATGCTCGGCACACCAACCGATGCCGACGACATCGCCGCCTTGACGAAGGCGGCCGATCAATTCTCGACGACGGCGCAGAAGTTCTCGGGCAAAGGCGCCGATGACGCGCGCCGGCTGGCGAGCTTGCTGCGGCAGCTGGCGGCCGCACCTCCGGAAAAGCGCGACGCGGCGCGCACGGTCCTCTTGCCGAGCCTGCGGGTCTTGCTCGATCTTCTTCACCATTCACTGCAAGCCAAGCCGACCGGGCTCGACGATATTCCCGAAAGCTTGCGCCGCTATTGGATCAGCGCCGACGGTCAAGCCTTGATCGAAGTCGCGCCGAAAGGCGACCCAAACAGCAATGCGGTGATGAGCCGATTCGCAACGGCCGTCGAACACGTGGCGCCCGGCGCCACGGGCGAACCGGTGGCCGTACAGGAATCCGGCCACACGATCGTCAAGGCCTTCATCCAGGCCGGCATTACGGCACTGGTCTCGATCAGTATCTTACTCTACCTGGTCCTGCGCCGCGTCACCGACGTGCTCCTGACCCTGGTGCCCTTGCTGCTCGCCGGGCTCGTGACCTTGGAACTCACGGTGCTCATCGACATGCCGCTCAATTTCGCCAACATCATCGCCTTGCCGCTGATGCTCGGATTGGGTGTCGCCTTCAAGATCTACTTCGTAATGGCTTGGCGCGGAGGCACGACAAACCTGTTGCAATCGAGCCTGACACGCGCCGTTTTCTTCAGCGCCATGACCACTGCCACGGCATTCGGCAGCCTGTGGCTTTCGCATCACCCGGGCACATCGAGCATGGGCAAGCTACTGGCGATGTCGCTCGTCACCACGCTCGCCGCGGCGGTACTGTTCCAGCCGGCGCTGATGGGGCCGCCGCGCCAAAAGACCGTAAAGCAGCCCAGTTAGACCTTCAGTCCGCCAATGTGCTTCTGGGAATAGAGGCTGACGCCCACCTGACGGACGAGTTCTTGCTGCTCCTCGAGAAAATTGATGTGCCCTTCCTCATCCTTCAGAAGGTCGTCGAAGAGTTCCCTGGAGACATAGTCGCGGATCGAATGGCAATATTCGGCGGCTTCCGTATAAAGCCGGCGCGCGTCGTTCTCGGCGGCGAGATCCGCGGCCAGGATTTCCTCGACCGTCTGTCCGATCCGCAGAGGATCGAGGACCTGCATGTTGGGCAAACCCTCGAGGAAAAGGATCCGATCGACGAAACGATCGGCGTGACGCATTTCCTCGATCGATTCGGCCCGCCATTTCTCGGCAAGTTTCTTGAAGCCCCAATTGTCGAAGACGCGGTAGTGCAGCCAATATTGGTTGATGGCCGTCAATTCGCTCCGCAAGCCGCGGTTGAGATATTCGATGACCCGCTCGTCGCCCCGCATGAAATCGCTCCGTTATCCGGGCGCGCCCACCCCCAGGCAAAGCGCGCCCGTTGGCGCGGCAGACTAGGGGCCTCCCGACGATTGCGCAACACGAAGCGCCTCGCCGCCTTGGCCGGACGTCCGCCGGAAGCTTCGGAAATTATCGATTGTCGGCGCGGGCCGCGGCGCAACCCTCGCACGCTGCCGGACACCTGCCTTCGCCATGCTCGATCTGCGCCCATTCTTCCTTGAAACGGTCGATCGCGACCGAATGCCGATGCGTCAGCTCGTCGGCCTGCCCGAGCGCCTCTTTGATGATCGATTGGACGGCGGCATAGCAGCGCCCGCAATTGGGGCTGCAGCCAAGGCAGCGGTAAACCGCGCCCGGCGTACGCGGCGACGTTTCGCTTTGCAGAGAATCGCGGATCTTGGCGTCGGAGATCTTGTTGCAGGAACAGACGATCATTTCGGGTATCGAATTGCTGCGGCTCGAATGGACGCGACGGTTCTAATCGGCAAGCCGAAATAGAGCAAGTGAATCGGCAAAGATTATATGGGTTCCAAATAAGCCAACAGCAAGTGTTCGCAGTTTAAAACGAATATAAAGAAGCCTGCGTTGCTTTTCTCCGGCGTGCGCCGGTGCAAAGCAGAAGCTCGACGAACATGGGCTTGGGCGCTCGGAGATCCGCCGCGTGATGCGAGAGAATGTTTGCTCTGGATCAACTCTGCCCCCATAATCCGCCCTTAAGAAAGCTTGTTTCAGGGAGGACATCATGCTTGCCAAAAGCCTTGCGGAATTGAAACAACAGGTGGCGCTGCGCGAGCGCTACGACAATTTCATCGGCGGGAAGTGGGTCGCCCCCGTCAAAGGCCAGTATTTCGACAACGTCAGTCCGATCACCGGCAAGCCCGTGTGCCAGGTCGCCCGTTCGACGGCCGAGGATGTCGAACGGGCGCTCGACGCGGCGCATAAGGCGCGCGAGGCCTGGGGCAAGACCCCGGCCGCGACGCGCGCCAAACTGCTGAACAAGATCGCCGATCGGGTGGAAAGCAAACTAAGCTTGCTGGCGCTCGCCGAGACGGTCGATAACGGCAAGCCGATCCGTGAGACCACGGCGGCCGACATTCCGCTCGTCATCGATCATTTCCGCTATTTCGCCGGCTGTATTCTGGCTCAGGAAGGTTCGTTGTCGCAGATCGACGACGACACCGTCGCCTATCATTTCCATGAGCCGCTCGGCGTCGTCGGGCAGATCATTCCGTGGAATTTCCCGATCCTGATGGCGGCCTGGAAACTCGCCCCGGCGCTTGCCGCCGGCAATTGCGTTGTCCTAAAGCCCGCCGAGCAGACGCCGATGAGCATCATGGTGTTTGCCGACATGATCTCGGACATTTTGCCGCCCGGCGTGCTCAACATCGTCAATGGATTCGGCGTCGAGGCGGGCAAACCGTTGGCGCAGAACAAACGCGTCGCCAAGGTCGCCTTCACCGGCGAGACCACCACCGGCCGGCTCATCATGCAATATGCGTCGGAGAACATCATTCCTGTGACGCTCGAACTCGGCGGCAAGTCGCCGAACATCTTCTTCGCCGACGTGATGGCCGAAAACGACGACTTCTTCGACAAAGCGCTCGAAGGTTTCGCAATGTTCGCGCTCAACCAAGGCGAGGTCTGTACGTGCCCGAGCCGCGCCTTGGTCCAGAAATCGATCTACGACCGGTTCATGGAGAAGGCGACCGCCCGCGTGAAAAAGATCAAGCAGGGCCATCCGCTCGATCCCGAAACGATGATCGGCGCGCAGGCCTCGAACGATCAGATGGAGAAAATCCTCTCCTACATCGACATCGGCAAGAAAGAAGGCGCCAAGGTGCTTATCGGCGGCGAGCGCAACAAGCTCGAAGGCGAACTGGCGGAAGGCTATTACATCAAGCCGACGATCCTCGAAGGCAACAACAAGATGCGCGTGTTCCAAGAGGAGATTTTCGGGCCGGTCGTCTCCGTGACCGCGTTCGACACCGAAGAAGAGGCGCTCAAGATCGCCAACGACACGCTTTACGGCCTCGGCGCCGGGCTCTGGACGCGCGACATCAACCGCGCCTATCGCATGGGCCGCGGCATCCAGGCCGGACGCGTGTGGACGAACTGCTATCACCTCTATCCATCACACGCGGCGTTCGGCGGCTATAAGCAATCGGGCATCGGGCGCGAAACCCATAAGATGATGCTCGATCATTATCAGCAGACGAAGAATCTACTGGTGAGCTACAGCCCCAAAGCGCTGGGATTCTTCTGAAGGATTGGGGCGAGCACACCCTCGTCCTTCGAGTTGCTTGCATCTTCTCGGATGCAAGCAACTCGGGGTCAGGGTGTCAGCCCGCAAAACAAGGCCCTCATGTTGAAGAAGCGGGGAAAGCCGCCGCTGTCTCGAAGCACAAGGGCTTTTGAGACCGTCACGAGTCTGGTGCCAACCATGGTCGCTCGCGTCGATGCAACCGAAAAAGCCCTCGATCTCATCGCGAAACTCGAGACCGCGCACGGGCCGCTGATGTTCCATCAGTCGGGCGGTTGCTGCGACGGGTCTTCGCCAATGTGTTATCCGCGCGGCGAATTCCGCATCGGACCGAGCGACGTGAAGCTCGGGGAGATCGGCGGCACGCCCTTCTATATGAGCGCCGCGCAATACGAATATTGGAAGCATACGCATCTGACGATCGACGTCGTGCCCGGCCGTGGCTCGGGCTTCTCGCTGGAGGCGCCGGAAAACGTCCGTTTCCTGACGCGCAGCCGTCTCTTCACGGACGCCGAATCCGCGGCGCTGGCCCCGGTGGTCAACGGCGAAGGCGTGCCAGTCTAGCCGGGTTCGTCGCGACCAACGCCCTATTCCGATCTCAGCTTTGGAACTCCTGATCTGTCTCCGCCTCGAATGCCGGTGCCGCCGGCCGCTTGCCGCGCGGCGTCTTGTAGAGAAGAACGAAGGCGATCGCGTCGAGCCCGTTGAGCGTCATCCACCAGAGCTGCGTCGTCTCGGCGCCCCACAAAGCGATGACGAGGCCGGCGACAAGCCCGGCCAGCAAAGGCGGCGCGAAGTGGGCCGGACTGCGGCCGGCGGCGAGAAACACGCGCACGCCGAGCGCGGCAAACGCCACGGCGCCAAGAAATCCCAATTCGTACCAGATGGTGAAGAGGATGCTGCGCGGGGCATCGGCGGGCAGAATCCCGAATTCGATCGCCTGCCCCGCCATGCCGAAACCATGGCCCGTCAAGAGCCGCGGCCATTGCGCCGTAACCACATCGGCGAATGCGAGGACCGGCCCGGTGTGCGGCAACTGCGCCAGATCGGCAATCAGCAGCGCGCAAACCGCGAAGATCGGCGCCAGCAGCACAAGCGCGGCGAAAACGAAAGCCAGGACCTGCGAGATTCGAACCGCGTCGGTGACCGCAACCACATAGACGACGGCGCCAAGCGCGATCGCGGCCAGCGCGATCTGCAGGAAATCGGCGAATGCCGCCAGGCTGACGACGACCGCCAGGCAGGCGGCCAGTAGCCAGCGTTCCCGCAGGGCGAGCGCGCCGAGCGCCGGCCAAAGCAGGAGAGAGACGGTAATCAGACAACGCTGCGCAAGGATAGAGTCGGGATGCGCGCCCGTTGCGAAGGATTGCGGCCCGAACAGCACCAAGAAAGCGGTCGCGATCGCAGTGGCGGCAACGCCAACCGGCAGCAGATAGAGGTCGGAGGCGTTGGTGCGCTCCGGCAGGAACGCGCAGGCCAGCAATACCACCGCGCCGGTGCCCAGCGCCCGGCAAAATCGTGCCGCCGCTTCGTCGGGAAACGGCATCCAGATGAGCGACAGCCCCGCCCAAAAGGCGAGAAACAGCGCCGCTATGCCGATCGGGCTCAGCAGCGCGGCAACGAGATGCCGGTCGCGGTGGCCGCTCGACAGCCACCCGGCGATGAGGAGAATCGTCGCGCCCACCGGCAACAAAACGTATAGCGCGCCTTGCGAGAAAAGTTCGGCCGCCGGCGTGAAGATCATCAGAATGACGAGCGCCAACCGGCAGAGAAGCTGTGCCGCTTCCGCGGCCGGATCCTCAAGCGCAGGGCGGGCGGCGAACATCATCCAACCTCACGGCAAACTCGACACTTGGCCCCAAGAGACCCCGCTCGGCAAGCCGCCAAGCCTGCTCGCCCCGATTAGGAGGCGGCGAACCTCGCTCCCGCAACGCGGCCCTGCGACAAGCGCGCAGCCTAATTCCCTCTTGTGTTCTCTTTATGTTCTGCTATGGTCCGGGCGATGTTTCACTTAGCAAACCCAAGCAATAGTGGTAGGATTGGATACAGCACCGCCAGTCCGGATGAAGATCGCATCCGGTTCGGTGAAATCGAACTATTGGCTAGTGACCCTGACTTTAATCCTAAGGCAGCGGTAATGGACTTTCGGCTCACTTTTGATGGCGAACTTCTCAGTACTGGAAGCAAGCCGCGCCCCGATCATGTCCATAAGGTTCGCAGAACATTTCATCCGCAGCTTCGCTACCTTTGGTCGATCAGTCCTATTTTGAATATTTC
>JASHSW010000138.1 GCA_030038595.1 Methylovirgula sp. | reverse complement strand
ACGTAAAGCGCCAGCAAACGCGACAGAGGCAGATAAATCGCCACCACTTCTTCGAGCGAGATCGGATCGTTGAGTGAGCGAAGCCTGCTCAAATCGTCGAGGGTCAGGGTAAGCGGCGTGTCGGCGCGCAGCGCCGCCCATTCGCTTCGCGTGAAGCGATGATAGGGCGAGAGGATCGCAACGCGTTCATCCATCCGATTTCCCCCTGGCGCGCCGGACGGCCCGGAGCGCGGGATTTCCATTCGTCCCACGCAAGTAGCGATGATCTTCCCGCAATTCAGCTTTTGCGGGAAGCCTTTTCTTCGTGGCCCGAGCGGCTCGTCCGCCGCTCGAGTTCGGACAAGATTTCGTCGAGCGTGATGCCGCGCGATTGGAGAAGCACCAACAGATGATAGAGAAGATCGGCACTCTCGCTGACGAGAGCCTCGCGGCTGTCTTGGAGCGCGGCGATGACGACCTCGACCGCTTCCTCGCCCATTTTTTTCGCGGCGCGCGATGTCCCGCCGTCGAGCAGCGACTTCGTATAGGAAGATTCCGCCTTCGCCCCGGCGCGTGCGGCGATGATCGCGGCGAGATCGTCGAGCGTGAACTTGCGCATCGGCGTCCCTCAGGCTGCCGCGGCGACGGCCACGCCGTCGAGCCGCATGGCGATTCCGGCGCGCGCCATGTAACGCTTGGCTTCGGCGATGCTGAATTCGCCGAAATGGAAGATCGAGGCGGCAAGCACGGCACTGGCGCCGCCCTCGCGCAACCCCTCGACGAGATGATCGAGCGTGCCGACGCCTCCTGAGGCGATCACCGGTACGCCCACCGCGTCGACGACGGCGCGCGTCAGGCTGAGATCGAAGCCGGACTTGGTGCCGTCGCGATCCATCGAGGTGAGCAGGATCTCGCCCGCCCCGAGGCGCGCCACGTCGCGCGCATAGGCGAGCGCGTCGATGCCAGTCGGCTGGCGCCCACCGTGCGTGAAGATTTCCCAGCGTCCGGGCGCGGTCTGCTTGGCGTCGATGGCGACGACGATGCACTGACTGCCGAACTTCTCGGCCGCGTTGCGCACGAGATCGCGATTATTGACGGCCGCGGTCATGATCGAGA
Organism: Methylovirgula sp.; assembly: GCA_030038595.1. Lineage (GTDB taxonomy): Bacteria > Pseudomonadota > Alphaproteobacteria > Rhizobiales > Beijerinckiaceae > Methylovirgula. The sequence goes on along the minus strand of JASHSW010000138.1, from coordinate 2,010 downwards.
CCTTGTCGGCGCCGGCGAGCAGAAGATTGCGAATGTCGTCGATGGTGCGCACGCCGCCGCCCACAGTGAGCGGCATGAAACAAGCTTCCGCCGTGCGCCGCACGACGTCGAGGAGAATGCCGCGGTTCTCATGGCTCGCGGTGATGTCGAGAAAGCAAAGTTCGTCGGCTCCCGCCGCGTCATAGGCAATCGCGCAGGCGACCGGATCGCCGGCGTCGCGCAACTCGACGAAGTTGACGCCTTTGACGACGCGGCCGTCCTTGACGTCGAGACAGGGGATCAGGCGCGCCTTAAGCAAGGTTCCTCTCCGCGGCGCGGACGAGCGCCAGGGCCGCCTTGGCGTCGAGCCGTCCGTCATAGAGCGCCCGGCCGACAATGGCACCTTCAAGCTTTGCACAATCGGGCATCAACAATCTCTCCACGTCGTCGAGCGAGGCCAGCCCGCCCGAGGCGATGACCGGGAGCGACACGGCGTCGGCGAGCGCCAAACTTGCCTCGACGTTCAGTCCCTTGAGCGCGCCGTCGCGCGCGATATCCGTATAGACGATCACCGCGACTCCCGCATCCTCGAACCTGTGGGCGAGCTCGATCACGCTCATCTCAGCGCTCTTCGCCCAGCCTTCGACCGCGATCATGCCGTCGCGCGCGTCGATCCCGACGGCGATCCGCCCGGGGTAGCGCCGCGCCGCGCTGCGCACAAGTTTGGGGTCGCGCACCGCCGCCGTGCCGATAATCACGCGGGCAACCCCCTTGCCGAGCCAAGCTTCGATCGTGGCGAGATCGCGGATGCCGCCGCCGAGCTGTACCGGCAGTGTTACGCGCGCAAGGATGGCTTCGACCACCGGCTCGTTGACCGGCTTGCCGGCAAAAGCGCCGTCGAGATCGACGATATGGAGATAGTCGAATCCTTGGCACGCAAAGATCTCCGCCTGCGCCGCCGGGTCGGCGTTAAATACGGTCGCTTTACCCATGTCGCCTTGCACGAGGCGCACGCATTCACCGCCCTTAAGGTCGATGGCCGGGATGAGGATCACGGCCGCCACCGCAGAAAATTGGTGAGCAAAGCCAGGCCGAGCCTCTGACTCTTCTCGGGATGAAACTGCGTACCGGCCATGTTGTCGCGGCCGACGATGGCTACGATCGGACCGCCGTAGTCGGTCGCCGCGACCACTTCGTCCGACGCGACGCCGGTGAATGCGTAGGAATGCACGAAATAGGCATGCAATCCGCCGGGGCCCGTCGGAATTCCAGCGAGCAGCGCATGGTCTTGTCGCGCATCGAGCGTGTTCCAGCCCATGTGTGGGATTTTCAGGCGCGGATCCGCGGGCGCAATCGCGGCGACGTCGCCGCCGATCCAGCCGAGCCCGGGCGTCGTCTGGTATTCGAGGCCGCGCGCTGCCATGAGCTGCATGCCGACGCAGATGCCGAGAAACGGCCGGCCTTTCTCCACGACGACTTCATTTAGCGCGTCGACCATGCCGGCAACGGCGTCGAGGCCGTGGCGACAATCGGCAAAGGCGCCGACGCCGGGCAATACCACGCGGTCGGCCCTCGCGACCTCCTCCGGATCGCCCGTCACTTTGATTTCGCCGGCAACGCCCGCCTCGCGCGCGGCGCGCTCGAAGGCCTTGCGGGCCGAGTGAAGGTTGCCGGAACCGTAATCGATGATCGCAATCACCGCGGATCCTCCGGCAGCGGAAATACGCCGAGAACTTCCGCCTGCGGAGGCGGCGGCGAAGCCGGCGGCGTTTTCTTGTCAGGTTGCGGCGGGTCGCTTGCCAGATAGCGGCGGAAAAAACCGCGCTCCGCGTCGTCGCGAGTCGCCCCCGCCGCGACATCGACGAGACGATAGCCCTTTCTCGCCAGCCTGCCGCGGCGCAGATTGTTGGCCTCGAGTCCGAGAAGAATTTCGAGAAGAAGGCCGATCAAGAAGGCGATGGCTCCCCCCACGATGGGCTGGATCGCCAGCAACGAAAAGACGATGAGCCACACGAGCAGCTCGAGCCAGAG
>JASHSW010000001.1 GCA_030038595.1 Methylovirgula sp. | reverse complement strand
CGGCTCAGCGCCGATGGCCGAGCGGAATGCCGAGCCGCAACGCCTTCTGCCGGAGCGCGCCGGGCGTGCGCTTCATCGCCTTGGAAATCTTGACGACCGGCGTCCTGGCCTTCGAATGTGCCTTGAGACTGCGGAAGTCGTCCTTGGTCCAAGGTCTGCTGATGCGTCGCTTTGCTCTCTTCGCCATGTTTGTTCCTCTGGTGGGGATGGAGCATGTAGCACGTCTTGCCGGCCGCCGCGAGATCCCGGACCGCGATCGCTCTTTTCGAGCCGCCGGAGCCTTCGTTTGTTTCTAGCGAATCTTGCGGATGAGCTTAATCGCTTAATCTGCCCTCGGCATTGAAAGTTTCAGCGAGGCGAGGGTTTCCCGCGGCGCGAAGCGGCGCCAGCGAAGTGAGGGAGCGCCATTCAAGCCTGTGAATTGATCGACCTAGCCGCGCTCTAAGCCATTGTGTCGTGTTACAAAATCATTCTGCGACTCGGGGCGTCGCAGGCAAGCAAAACCGGGGGCTTTCATGGGCATCGATCGCAGCGGCGTTTCGCGCCGTCACATTTCACGCATCCTTCTCATCGCGGTCTTTGGCCTGAGCACGCTTGCGGGCGCGCGCGCCTTCGAGGTCACCGACCAGCAGCGCGCCGCCTGCACGCCGGACGCCTTCCGCCTGTGCTCTTCGGAAATGCCCGATGCCGATCGCGTTGCCTCCTGCATGATCGCCAAACAGGCGAGCCTGAGCGCGCCTTGCCGCGCCGTCTTCGCGGCCGCCCGTGCGCAGCGAACGGCGGCGCTGCCGCACCGGCATCACAGAGTCCATTGGGCCTACGCGCGCCATCACAGATCGCACGGCTTCGGCCGCTATGCGCATTATCGCGAATTCTACGCGCCGCATCGCCACGCCTGGGTGCGCTCCTGAGCGAAGCGACGAGGGCTCGGACTGGGCGGGCGTGAATTGAAGGGGCGCGGTTGGCGCCGGCGCGGATGTCTTTGGTCTGCGCCGCCGCAAGCGCCTGCGGATCGCGGCGGGAAGTCCGGCGCAGGCGGCTGGCGGGACGATTTGCGGAACGGGTCGCGACGTTTCCCGGCTACGCCCTCAATCCAGCCTTGCCACCACCGTCAGCCGGCGCACCTCGCCGCTCTCGTAGGCGCGCAGAAACGCCTTGTAGTCGCGGAACGAGACGCAGCCGAAGGAATCGCCGTTCTGGCCGAGCATGTAGGTGTGCGCCAGGAGCCCCGCCCGTCCGAACGTATCGCTGTTGCCGACCGGAATGAGGCGCAGCGCCTGGACGCCGTGGAACAGCTCTTCGCGCGGCTGCAGGTCATAGGTGCCGGGCGGCGTCGGCCCGCGCATGCGCTCGGCTACGTAGCGCGGATCGTCGAGCGCGTCGCCCAGCCCCGAATGCGCCTCCAATCGCGTTCCGTCCGGCAGATAGACGGTGTGCGCGGAGATATCATAGACGGCGGTCCAGCGATCGTAGGGCACCGCGCCGGCCCTCGGTTCCTCGTTGTCGTCTTCCGGCGCGGCATAGGCCAGCGCCGGCCCGGAAGACTGCGAAAAGCCGAAGAGCTTCTCGAAGAAGGAGCGATGATCGGTGGAAGGCGCAAAAACCGATGTCCCGGCTTGCGCCATCTCGCGGCTGGTGGCGCGGGCCGATGCACGGCTTACCGGCATTTGCAGGTCCGCGGGACGCGGCGCCGGCAAGGGGACGCTTTGCACGAACTGATCGGGCATCGGCGGCGGCGGCACCGAGCGGACGTCTTCGGCTTCCGCGACTTGCGTCGGCGGCGCGGACGGCAGCGGCTGAAACTCCGATTGCAGCGGCATGCTTTGCCCGAGCAAAACCGGCGTGCCGCCTAGCGAATAGGTCGGATCGAGCAGAGCGATATATTGGTTTGCTGCGGCGACGGAAGCGGGCGCGGCGGCTTGCGGCTTATCAACGATCCTCGGTGCGGCGGCCGGCGGCGCCCCATAGACGACGCGGGCCGGCATCGGCGGCGGGACGGACGGCCCACCCGTAAAGCTGAAAGAGATCTCGGCGGGCGCGTACTGCATGGCCGTCGAATGGGCGTAGAGGATGAGGCCGCCCACCAACATGCTGAGCGTGAGAGCGACGGCGCCGGAAACGGTGTGAGAGAAGGCTTCGCGCGAGAACGAGCCGCGCTCGGGGATAACGAAATCATAGGTGCCGGTGCCGTACGTCATCCGCCCCGCTTTCCAACCGGTTCCGCTTCCCCTCACCAGCCGAGCCCAGCGGCACGCTGGCCTTGCTGGCGCTCCATTGAGGCGATTTTTAGTTAAATGCTGATTAAGCTTTTCATTTTTCGACAGCTCCCGAGTCCCGCGGTGGACAAGGCGGGCGGAATACGACAAATTTCCGGCAATTAACCCCCTCCCCGCCCGGCTGATCGCGCATGGGCTACCCCGCCGCCCTATTGGTCATCGCGCTCGCCGCGCTTGCCGCGGCATTGGCGGCGATGGTCGTGCAGCGCGTCGTCGGCATCGAAGCGCGCCGCAAGCATCATGAGGTCGGCGCGGCCGTCTTCCTCCAACTCGGGGTCGTGTTCGCCGTGCTGCTCGCCTTCGTATTCAACGAAGCCTGGGGCGAGTACAACGAGGCGGCGGCGGCGATCAATCTCGAGGTCGGGGCAATGCACGGCGTCGGGATGATCGCAGCGACCTTGCCGGCCGCGCAAGCCGACGCGATCCTTTCGAAAGAGCGCGCCTATCTCGAAAGTGTCGTCGCCCGCGAGTGGCCGGTCATGGCGGCGCGCCGCACCGAGGACCCGGGCACCGACCTCAAGCTGCAGGCGCTGATCCAGGAAGTCGCCAACTTGAAGGTCGCCGACGACCAAAACGACAAGAAGGCTACCATGTTGTCGTTATTGAGCGAGGCGCACGCACAACGCGAGACGCGGATTTTCCAGGCGGGTTCCGGCATCCCCGCTGCGCTTTGGTGCGTGCTGATCTGCCTTACGGTCACGCTTTCGCTATTCGTGGCGCTCTCCGGAATCCCCTATCGGACGACAGCCGCGGCGATTTCGGCGTGTTTCTCGGCCGGCATTGCCAGCATTCTTGTCGTGGCCAGGCTGCTCGATTACCCGTTCGAAGGCGCCCTCGCCCTTCCCGCCAAGGATTTCGTCGAGGTCATCGGCAAGATTTCCGGTCTTCTCATGCATTGAGTAGGGCGATGGCGGATACGGTTGACGAGGCAATCGACGCAGCCGGAGAAAAGGATCGCAACATGGGATGGCACGTGCGCTACATGGATCTTGACCTCAATCACGAGATGCTTTCCCGCGAATGCGCGACGGAGGAGCAAGCCCTCGAGGAAGCATGGAGACTGGCGCAGCAAAAAGGCAAGGAAATCACCGCGATCGAAGGACCGGACGAAGAGACCGTCCCGATGGAAGAGGTGCAAGCTTGGTTCGACAAGCGACGGCGCTGAGGAATTCCGACTGCACGTTTCGCGGCGTACGGCGGCGACGCGATAAGCGGAGAGACCTTGTTGCTTCGCAGATTAAGCGCCGCCTGGGAGCACGGTTCGGGTTGGCGCGTCGGATGATCCCGACATGAAGATAGGCGTCATCGGCGCCGGCGCGATCGGCGGCCTGCTCGCCGTCAAACTCGCGCAGGCGGGAGAAGAGGTGAGCCTCGTCGCCCGCGGCGCGCATCTGGCGCGCATTATCGAGGACGGACTCATTCTTGTTCAGGATGGCCGCGAGATCGCGACGCACGTCGAAGCATCGGACCGCATCGCCGCAATCGGTAAGCAGGACCTGATTATCCTCGGCATGAAGGCGCATCAGGTCGCCGCCGTCGTGCGCGATCTTGCCGCGATCCTTACGCCGCAGAGTATCGTCCTCACCGCCCAGAATGGAATCCCCTGGTGGTACTTCTTCAAGCACGGCGGCCCTTATGAAGGCGTACGGCTGCAAAGCATCGACCCCGGCGGCGTGATTGCCGATCATCTGCCCATCGACCGGGTCATTGCCAGCGTCGTCTATGCGGCGGCGGAAATCGAACGCCCCGGCGTGATCCGCCATATCGAGGGCAATCGCTTCTCGCTCGCCGAGATCGACGGAGCGAAGAGCGAACGCGTTTCGCGGATTTCGGAGACGCTTGGGCGCGCCGGGTTCGAGGCGCCGATTGTCAGCGACATCCGCGCCGAAATCTGGATGAAGCTTTGGGGTAATTCGAGTTTCAATCCGATCAGCGCGCTGACCCACGCGACCCTGGAGGATATTTGCAGGTTTCCCCTTACGCGCGCTCTCGCCGAAGAGATGATGCGCGAAGTGCAGGCGATCGGCGAGGCGCTCGGCATCCGTTTTTGCATCCCGATCGAGAAACGCATCGCTGTGACCGAGGCCGTTGGGGCGCACAAGACGTCAATGCTTCAGGACATCGCAGCCGGCCGGCCGATCGAAGCGGATGCGCTCTTGGGCTCGGTGATCGAACTCGGCCGTATCGTCGATGTCGTAACGCCCTACCTCGACAGCGTATATGCTCTCGTGAAACTTCTCAGCGAGACGCTCGCTAGGCAAAAGGCGCGGCTGGTCGTGTCGCAGGCATCGGGGGCGCAGTCAAAATGATGGCGCGCGCTGCGGCGGCATTAGGCCTTTGCGCGCGGCGAGGCGGCATTCTCGGCACCAGGCCGCGAAGGCGCGGGCTCGCCTGAACAACGCGCTATTGTCGGCCTCCATATCGATGCCTTAAGCTCGTTTCCCAAAGGAGGCGAACCATGGCTAACCCGTTTTCCGTTTCATTCGCTCCGCAGCAGCTCTGGCAGGCAATCAATCCTTGGAGCGTCTACCAGCAAGGCGCACAGTTCGGATCCGTCAATATCGATTTGGGGCAGACGCCAAATCCGCAACTCGAACGGACCCTGCTCAGCGAAGTCGGCAGCTATGGTCGGCAACTCGGCCGCATCGGCGACGCGCTTGAAGTCATCCTCAGTCACCTCAGGCTCGAAGATCTGGGCAAGGCCGAGAAGGACCGGTTAAAGATCTTGCGCGGGCAGCTCGCGCAAGTCCGTCAAATCAAGCAGCGCATCGAGAAGAAAAACTAGCGAGCAGCCGTTTCGTTATCCTCGCAAACGCGCGATTCGCTCCGGCACCGGCGGGTGCGAATAATTAAACACGGCGTAGAGCCGGTCTGGCGTCAAGGTCGCGAGATTGTCGCGCGTAAGCTTGGTGAGCGCGGCGATCATCGGCTCGCCGCCGACCATGGACTTGGCGAAATCGTCGGCCTGAAATTCGGCGCGCCGCGAGAGAAAATTCGTGAGCGGGGAGATCAGGTGCGAGAGCGGTCCGAGCGCGATCAACACGATCATCAAGACGACGCCCGGATCGTCCGGCAGGCCGAAAGCGCGCGGTAACGTGTCCGTCGCGAAAGCCCAATGCAGAACGATGAACGCAAGCCAGGCAAGGATCGCCGTCTCGACGATGCGCTGATACACATGCCCGAACTTGTAATGGCCGAGTTCGTGCGCAAGCACGGAAAGGATTTCGTCGCCTGAGTGCTTTTCCAGAAGCGTATCGAAGAAGACGATGCGTTTGGCTTTGCCGAACCCCGAGAAATACGCGTTGCCGTGCGCCGAGCGCTTGGACGCGTCAATGACGAACAGGCCGTTCGACTCAAAACCGCACTTACGAAGCAACATCTCGATGCTGATCTTCATCGGTCCTTCGGCCATCGGCGTGAATTTGTTGAAGAGCGGCGCGATGAAGGCGGGGTAGATCACGATCATCGCGACTATAACGGCCATCAGTCCGCCCCAAGCCAAAATCCACCAGTACTCGGGCATAAAGCGCTGCAGAGCGAAAAATCCATACAGCAAGGGAACGGCGAGCGCGAGCTGCAGCGCTATCCCTTTCGCCTGATCGAGCAGGAACAGCGTCGGCGTGGTGCGGTTGAAGCCGAACCGCGCCTCGAGCCGGAACGTGCGGATGAGCAGGAACGGCATATGAAGGAAATACAAAATCGCCCCGACCGCAATGACCAGAGCGACGCTGCGGGAAAGCCCGGGCGCGACGCAGCCGGCGACGGCGGCGTAGACCGGAGCGAGCAAGAGCGCCAGCCAGATCATGGCAAGCGCCGTATCGAAGAGGGTCTCGCCCATCGCCAGCCGGGTGCGGGCCAGCGTATAGTCGGCGGCGCGCCGATGTTCCTCCAGGCTGACCTCCGCGGCAAAGGCAGCCGGAACGCATTCGCGATGCGCCGTGACCGCCTGCGCCTGGCGGCGCTCCAGATAGAGGTCGAGCGCGCCGGAAAGAAGGATGGCGGCGAAAATTGCGAGCGCGACGAGGTTCATGAAGTCCTTCCCAAGGGCCTAAAACCAAGGTAGGTCAAATGGCTTGTGTTTGGAGTCAACTCTTTTGTGCCAAAAAGGGCCAGGAGGAACCCGGTGCGTTCTGAGCCGGGGAAGGCCGGAATGAAAAAAGAACCCGATCTCAAGCTTGTTCGCGGCGACGCGCCGGAGAACGTTCATCTTCTCATGGCTGGGCTCGGCGCCGCCGCCCGGAACGCGTCCCGTGTGCTGGCGCTCGCCGCGACCGATACGAAGAACCAAGTGCTCAAGGTTGCTGCCCAAAACATCCGCGCGCGGGCAAAGGAGATCCTCGCTGCCAACGCCAAGGACATGGACGAGGCGCGCTCTAGCGGCACGAGCGCTGCCTATCTCGACCGCCTCGAGCTCGACGCGCCGCATGTCGAAGGCATGGCCAGGGGTCTCGAAGAGATCGCCGCTTTGCCCGATCCGGTAGGCCGGATGCTGGCGCGCTTTTCACGCCCCAACGGGCTCGTCATCGATCGGGTCGCAACCCCGCTCGGCGTGATCGGCGTCATCTTCGAGAGCCGCCCCGCGGTTGCGGCGGACGCGGGTGCGCTTTGCGTCAAATCCGGCAATGCGGTGATTCTGCGCGGCGGCTCGGAGAGCTTTCACTGCGTCGCGGTCATCCACCAATGTCTCGGCGCGGGACTTGCCGCCGCCGGTTTGCCGGAGGCGGCGATCACGCTCGTTCCGGTCAGAGACCGCGCTGCGGTCGGCGCCATGCTTGCCGGGCTTTCCGGCAATCTCGACGTGATCGTGCCGCGCGGCGGCCGCAGCCTCGTCGCGCGCATCGAAACGGAGGCGCGCGTGCCGGTCTTCGCGCATCTCGAGGGCATCGTACATGTCTACGTCGATCGCGCCGCCGATCTGTCCAAGGCGATGGCGATCTTGCGCAATTCCAAGCTGCGCCGCCCCGGCATCTGCGGCGCCGCCGAAACGCTGCTCGTCGATCGCGGAGCAGCGCCGACGCATCTTGCGCCGCTCGTCGAAATGCTGCTCGATGCGGGCTGCGCGGTGCGCGGCGACGACGCGACGCTGCGCGTCGATGCGCGCGTCACGCCGGCCACGGAAGAGGACTGGAGGCGCGAATATCTGGCTGCGGTCATTTCGGTGCGGCTCGTCGACGGGCTCGACGATGCGATCGCCCATATCGAGACGTACGGCTCGCATCACACCGACTGCATCGTCACCGAAGACAACGAAGCGGCGGAGCGCTTTCTGCGCGAGGTCGACTCGGCGATCGTCCTGCACAACGCCTCGACCCAGTTCGCCGACGGCGGCGAATTCGGCTTCGGCGGCGAGATCGGAATCGCGACGGGCCGCATGCACGCGCGCGGACCCGTAGGGCTCGATCAGCTCACTTCGTTCAAATATCGCGTTCGCGGGACGGGTCAGATCAGGCCGTGAAACGCTCCCGCCGGCATGGCTAGACGGGTGCGCGCGCGGTTCGCCCTTCCACCGCATGCGCCGGGGCTGAGGATCGGCCTCTTCGGCGGCAGTTTCAATCCGCCGCACGAGGGGCATCGCACCGCGAGCCTCGTCGCTCTGCATCGGCTGGGACTGGCTTCCGTATGGTGGCTGGTGAGTCCAGCCAACCCATTGAAGGATATGGGCGATCTCGCATCGTTTCCGAAGCGCTTTGCGGCGGCGCGCGCAATCGCCCAGCATCCGCGCATCGAGGTGACCGGGATCGAGGCGGAGATCGGAGCGCGCTACACCTACCAGACGATCCGTTATCTAAAGGGCCGCTGCCCGGGCGTCCGCTTCGTCTGGATCATGGGGGCCGACAACCTCGCAAACTTTCATCGTTGGCAGCGCTGGCGGGAGATCGCTGCGGCCGTTCCGATCGCCGTCATCGACCGGCCGGGGTCGACGCTCGCCGCCACCCGCGCGCCGGCCGCCATCGCGCTCGCGCCTTATCGGCGCAGCCAAGCGCCTGTCTTCGCGATGCAGAAGCCGCCGGCGATCATTTTTCTCTACGGGCCACGCTCGACACTTTCTTCGACCGCCTTGCGCGCCTCGAAGACCATATGAGGGCGTTCTCTTCAGATATGCTCGGTGAGGAAATCCAGGGTGCGCTGCCGTGCCAGATCGGCCGCGACCGGATTGTAGCTGGGCCGCGCCGTGCAATTGAACCCATGTTCGGCGGGATAGATGTGGATGGTGATATCCGGATGGGCGCGACGAATCTCCTCGACTTCGGCCAAAGGAATGCTTTTGTCGCGATCGCCAAAATGCAAAAGCACCGGACAGCGGAGCCGGCCTACGAGCATGTTGGCGATGCCCGATCCATAATAGCCGACCGCGGCGGCGAGGCCGTCGATGTGAGCGGCCGACGCATAGGCGAGCGTGCCGCCCCAACAATAACCCACGACGCCGACCCGTCCCGCCTCTGCCGCCGCTTCGACCGCCGCCGCGATGTCGACGAGCGTGTCGCCCAGGTTGGTCTTGGAGCGGATCGCGATTCCCTTCTGGATATCGGCGGCGTCGTAGCCGAGCTCCGTGCCCGGCGCGACGCGATCGAAGAGCGCCGGCGCGATGACACGATATCCGGCCGCGGCAAAATCGTCGGTGACGTCGCGGATATGGTGGTTGACGCCGAAGATCTCTTGGAGGACGACGAGTCCGCCGCGTGTATTGCCCTGCGGCACACTCTCATAGGCGCCGATCTTGGCGCCGTCTTTGCTCGTCAGGTTGATCATCCGCCCCATGTCGGCCTTCGTTTTGCCTCGGGCAAGCGCGGCGATTTTCAACCGCCGGCCCATTTCTCGATTCCAGCATCCTTGAGTTGGGCGGCCGCATCGGCTATCGACCGGCCGCCGAGCCGCAAGTGCGGCGCAATCTCGGCCAGTGGAACCAGAACGAAGGCGCGGTTGAAGAGTTCCTTATGCGGCAGGTTCAGTTCGGGTATCGAGAGCGGCACGTCGCCGTAAAATAGAATGTCAATGTCGATCAATCGCGGTCCCCAGCGGACTGTCTGCTTGCGGCCCATGTCGGCTTCGACTTGCTTGACTGCAGCGAGGAGCTGGGCGGGACTGAGTCGGGTGAGTGCCAAGGCGCAGGCGTTGGCAAACGGCGGCTGGTCGAGATAGCCCCACGGCGCCGTCTTATAGATCGAAGAGACGGCGGTGATCTCGAGCGCACCGCTGTTGCCCAACAACCGCAATGCACTAGCGATGTTGCCCGGCCCGTCGCCGATGTTGCTGCCGAGCCCCAAGCCGATCTCGACCGCATCGCGGCCGCCCGCGACGGCGGGATCAGCCATGTTCGATGGCATCGTAAACCTTGAAGGCGGCGACATGTTCGGCTGCGTCATGGACGCGGAAAATCGAGGCGCCGTGCCCAGCTGCTATGAGATTTGTGGCGAGCGTGCCAATGAGCCGGCCGTCCACGCCAGCGCCGAGGATCGGGCCGAACAACGATTTGCGCGACACGCCGACCAACACCG
>JASHSW010000137.1 GCA_030038595.1 Methylovirgula sp. | reverse complement strand
GTCGTCTCGCGCGCCGCGCGGCACCAGAAGATTCCGGAATGGGAACAGATTCTCTCGGCGGCTGCCGCCTGCATGAACCTGATGATCGCCGCCAATGCGCTGGGCTTTGCGACTTCCTGGATCACCGAGTGGTACGCCTACGACCGCGCCGTTTTGGAGCGCTTTGGTCTGGCCGGACACGAAAAGATCGCCGGCTTCGTTCATATTGGTCGGCACGCCGGTCGGCGCGAAGATCGGCCGCGGCCGCGATTGGCCGAGATCGTTACGATTTTCGGCGCATGAGCCTTAGGCAAAGAACGCGTTGATGAGCGCGGCTTGATCCGCGTCGAGCGCGAGCTTGCCGGCAAACCCATCGCGCCGCGCCGACTCGCACGCCGCTTTGAGGCCGCCGCGATCGGGGTCGGCATAAATGCTATCGATGGCCGCCACGCCGGCTGCCTTGGCCGCCATCAACGTAAGGCTGCGGGCAAGCGCATAGGGTCCCGTCATGCTGCCGTCCGGTGGGGCCGCGGCGCCGATCGCCGTGGCGAGTTCCTCCGGCCCCCAACAGAGCGCCGCGAGACGGCGGCTTGCACCCGCATAGGTGCCCATTTTGAAGATCGCGGCCGGGGTTTGCGCGGCGACGGCGATGATCCGCGTGCTCCCATCGGCAAGATCATATTCCGCCTCGCGCAGCGCGAGTTTGGCGCCGAGATGCTGGATGTCGGCGCCGCCGCGCGATTTGACCAAAACGATTCCATCCGGTGCGCCTTTCATCACGGCGTCGAGATCGGCGTCGATTTCGCCGCTTTCGATCGCGTGGGGGCGGACGTAAAGAGGCTTGCTGCGCGCCGCCTGCAGCAGCGCGAGCGCCAGTTTGCGCGCCCGCGGCGACGGACCGGCCGCGCCTTCGAGGTCAAGCCAGAGACAGTCGGCTTCGCTTTGCAGCGCCGCTTCGAGTTTTTTCGCATCATTGGCGGGGACAAGCAGATGGGAACGCATAAGAGATACGCCTTCGGCCGGGTCGGGCGCAGCGATCTTATCCCGTCCGAGCCCCTTCGCCTCGCATAGACTACGAGGCGTCCTCAGCGCCAGCCCGGCGCGAAATTGCCCCTTAAGGGTACATTTACCATGATCGAAGATCTTGAAAGGAAGTGAACCACGGCTTGGCCCGGGTTTTGCCGCCGGCGCGGACCGCATCATGATCGTTCGTCGATTTCTCCAATGGACGCGTACCGCGGCGGCGAGCGAGCGAGCCGAAGCGGCGGGGGCCCTGGCCCGCGCCTATCTTTATGGCGATCTCGCGGAGGACGATCGTGGGGAAGCGCTGCTCGCCCTAACCGGGCTGCTCGACGATGCCTCGCCGCTGGTGCGCCTGGCGCTTGCCGAAAATTTTGCGACCTCGTCCGAGGCACCGCCCAACATCGTCCTGGGTCTCGCCGACGACCAGTCCGACATTTCCGCGATCGTTCTTCGCTACTCGCCGCTTTTATCGGATTCCGACCTCATCGACTGCGCCGCGATCGGCGATGCCATCGCGCAGTCGGCAATCGCCCTGCGCGCGCGCCTCTCGGCGGCGGTGGCGGCGGCGGTCGCCGAAGTCGGCGCCTGCGAAGCGCTCATTTCGTTGGCCGTCAATCCCGGCGCCGACCTGCCGGAATTCTCCATGCGCCGGATGATCGAACGGTTCGGCTTCGACGGCGAAATGCGCGAAGCGCTGCTGGCGCGGCCGAACCTGCCGGTGGCGCTGCGCGCCGATCTTGTCGCCGCCACCGCCGACAGTCTCGCGGCGTTCGTGACCGGGCGCGATTGGATGTCGCCCGAACGGGCAAACCGGGTCACGCGCGAGGCGTGCGAACAGGCGCACGTAATCATTGCGGCGACGGAAGTGGCCGAAATCGGTACGGCACGACTCGTCGCGCATCTGCGCGCCTCGGGACAATTGACAGCGAGCTTGCTGCTGCGCGCCTTGCTCAGCGGCAATGTGAGCCTGTTCGAAGCAGCACTTGCCGAGCTTTCGGAGCTTCCCTTGGCGCGGGTGAAAGGCCTGACGCGCGACTGGTGTAGCGCCGGCTTTGCCGTACTGTATCGCAGGTCGGGTCTCTCCGAAGCGCTTTTGCCGGCGTTCCGCGCCGCCATCGAGGCGCTCGCCTCGGTCGAGGCAGGCGAGGAAAGCGGCGCCTTGCTGTCGCGGCGCAGGATTGAGCGGACGCTCGCCGCCTGCAAGTCGGAAAATAACGGCGAATTCGATCGGCTGCTAGCGGTCCTGCGCAGGTTCGATGCGGAAGCGGCGCGCGAAGCGGCGCGCGATTTCTCCGCGACCGTGTCGCAAGAGAGCGCGGAAGCGATGCAGCCTCTGATGCTGCCCATGCCGGAAGAGCCACCTCTGCTTCTCGCCGATTGCGAGGCGGAAGAATTGCCGCCGATCTCGAACGAGAACTTCCGGCGCATCGAGCCGCGCTTCCTTAGCGTCGATCTCGAGGCGATCGAAAGGGAACTCGCGGCCGCCTGAGCGTTCTCATTTCCCTTCCGTCAGACCGGCGAGTTTCACGGCTTGCAGCAGGATGATCGTCTTGGCGTCGATGATTTCGCCGCTGTCGATCATCTTGAGGGCGTCGTCGAGGCGCGGCTCGAGGACTTCGATATCTTCGTCCGCCAGGCCGCCGCCGCCACCGACGCGGTCGGCCGGGCAATAACGGGCGATATAAAAGCTGAGACGCTCCCCGACGGCACCCGGACTCGTGAAAGCCTCGAAAAGAAATTGCGGATCTTTGATCGCAAAACCGGTTTCCTCTTCGACTTCCATGACAATGCGCCGGGCGGCATCCATGCCTTCGAGCTTGCCGGCGCAGGCTTCAATCGTCGTCTCGCGTCCGCAGCCGAGATAGACGGGCAGACGAAACTGGCGCACCAAGAGGACGCAGCCGCGCCGCGGATCGTACGGCAAAATCGTCGCGGCGTCGCCGATGTCATAGACTTCGCGGCGGAGTTCCTGCGTCTGCCCGTCGAAGCGGCGGCGCCGAAAAGCGATCTCCTGGAGAAGACCGAAGCCGCGCGACAGAGTCGCGCGGTCGAGGATCGTGATGGCTGGCATGTTCAATGGCCGAATTGTTCGCGCAGGATGCGTTCGTCGAGCGAGTGGCCTGGATCGTGGAGAATGATGAGGCTGGTCGCATGGTCCATGCCGATCTCGACCTTGGCAACGTCGCGGAACTCGAAATGATCGGCGACGGCGGAAACTGGCCGTTTGTCGGCTTCGAGAATGTCGAGCGTCACATGCGCGGTGTCGGGCAACAGCGCGCCGCGCCAGCGGCGCGGCCGGAAAGCCGAGATCGGAGTCAGCGCCATCAGTGGAGAATCGAGCGGCAGGATTGGCCCATCGACCGAAAGATTATAGGCCGTCGAGCCGGCGGGCGTTGCGACAAGCAGCCCATCGGCGACGAGCTCGGCGAGCCGCTCCTTGCGGTCGATGCAGATGCGGATCTTCGCCGCCTGATAGGATTGGCGCAGCACCGAGACCTCGTTGATGGCGCAGGCGGTCGCTACTTCGCCGTGCATGTCGGTGGCGACCATCAGCAGCGGATGGATGACCGACGGCTCGGCCTCTTCGATACGACGCGCCAGATCCTCCTCGCGATATTCGTTCATGAGGAAACCGACCGAGCCGCGATTCATGCCGTAGATCGGTTTGCGGCTGCCCATGAAGCGATGCAGCGTCTGCAGCATCAGCCCGTCGCCGCCGAGCGCGACGATGACATCGGCCGAGTCCGGATCGCAATTGCCGTAGGAATGGACGAGCCGAACGCGCGCCGCTTCGGCCTCGGGCGCGCCGGTGGCGAGAAAGGCGATACGTTTCAAGGTGGGCTTCGTGCCCGCGGCGCTGGTCATCGGCCCGTTTCCCATGGCTCGGTCCTGACATAGCCGCAAGCCGGGGAAGCGGTAAAGCGGTTCGTGTCACCCGGCGATACACGTTGAAATGGCGGGCAGGCGCCTATAGAAGCGGCTCGCGTCACCTACGCGCCGATGGCGCGCAAGCCCGAATCATGCCCGATTTCCTTCTCGAGCTTTTTTGCGAAGAGATTCCGGCCCGCATGCAGGCGCAAGCGGCGCTGGACCTGAAACGGCTCGTCACCGACGCGCTCGCCGAGCGCGACATCTTTGCCGAGTCGGCGGGAAGCTTTGTCACGCCGCGCCGCTTGGCGCTGCATATCGCCGGGCTGCCGGCGCGCCGGCCGGCCAGCCGCGAACTCAAAAAAGGCCCGCGCGTCGACGCGGCCGCCGCGGCGGTGAACGGCTTTCTGAAAAGCGCCGGGCTTGCCTCGCTTGCCGAGGCGCGCATCGAGAAAGATCCGAAGAAAGGCGACTTCTACGTCGCTCTTATCGAAAGGCCGGGGCGCGACACGGCAGAGATGCTCGCCGAAATCCTTCCGCCGATCCTCAAGAATTTTCCCTGGCCGAAATCGATGCGTTGGGGGCCGGGCTCGGCGCTTCCCGACGCGTTCCGCTGGGTGCGGCCGCTGCATGCGATCCTGGCGACCTTCGGCCCCGAAACCGAAGACCCGGAGATCGTTGCTTTTTCGGTTGCCGGCATCGAGGCAAGCAATCTCACCTATGGGCACCGCTTCTTGGCGCCGGGGGCGATCCGCGTGCGCCGCTTCGCCGATTACGCGCGCGCGCTGGAAAAGGCCAAAGTGGTGCTCGATCCCGCCCGCCGTCAGGACATCATTCGCTACGACGCGCGCAGTCTCGCGCACGCGCAGGGGCTCGAACTCGTCGAGGACGACGCGCTCATCGAGGAAGTGGCCGGGCTTGTCGAATGGCCGGTGGTCCTGATCGGCGCCTTCGATGCGGCCTATCTCGCTCTGCCGCCCGAGGTCATCTGCGCGACCATCCGCACGCATCAGCGCTGTTTCGTGCTGCGCGACGCCGCCAGCGGCGCGCTCGCCGACAAATTCGCGCTGGTGGCCAATATCGCGGCGCCCGATGGCGGAGCGGCAATCGCCGCCGGCAACGGCCGCGTCGTGCGGGCGCGACTCGCCGACGCCCAGTTCTTCTACGAGACCGATCTTAATGTAAAACTTGAGGATCGGCTGCCAAAGCTTGCTGGTATCATCTTTCACGAAAAGCTCGGCTCGCAGGGCGAACGGGTCGAGCGGCTCGCCGTCTTGGCCCGCATGCTGGCGCCGTTGGTGGGAAGCAACGGGCAGGCGGCGGCGCGCGCGGCGCGGCTGTGCAAAGCCGATCTCGTCTCGGAGATGGTCGGCGAATTTCCCGAGCTGCAAGGGATCATGGGCAAATATTATGCGCTTGCGCAGGACGAAACGGAGAATGTCGCCGCCGCGATCGGGGAGCATTATAAGCCGCAAGGGCCTGCCGACCGCGTTCCCACGGAGCCGACTTCGGTCGCCGTCGCGCTCGCCGACAAGTTCGACACGCTGGTCGGCTTCTTTGCGATCGACGAGCATCCGACCGGCAGCAAGGATCCGTTCGGGCTGCGCCGCGCCGCCCTCGGCATCATCCGCCTGATCCTCGAAGACGAACTGCGCATCCCGATCCGCACGGTACTCGCCCAGACACTTGCCGCGTATCGGCGCTTCGCCGGAGTCGTTCCCGCCAACGAGCTTTTCGCGCAACTCCTGAGTTTTTTCGCCGATCGACTGAAGGTCTATCTGCGCGACAAAGGTGCGCGCTACGACTTGATCGACGCCGTCTTCGCGCTCGAAGGGCAGGACGACCTTTTGCTGATCGTGCGCCGCGTCGAAGCGCTCGGCCGGTTTCTCGAAACCGAGGATGGGGCCAATTTGCTCACCGGCTACCGGCGCGCCGCCAATATCCTGCGCGCCGAGGAGAAGAAGGTGATGCTCGCCGAAGCGCGCGCCTATGCCGCGCCGTTTGCGTCGGATCGGCTCGTCGCCCCGGAAGAAAAGGCGCTGTCGGCGGCACTTGCCCGCGCCTCCGCCGAAGCGGATACGGCGATCGAGGCGGAAGACTTCGAGGCCGCCATGCAGGCGCTCTCCCGGCTGCGCGGCCCCGTCGATCAATTCTTCGAGCGCGTGACGGTGAACGCCGAAGACGCGGAGCTGCGGCTCAATCGACTGCGCCTTTTGAGTGCACTGCGCGATTCGGTGCATCGCGTCGCCGATTTCTCCAAGATCGTCGGGCCGTAGCGGCGGCTTCTTCCGACACCGCCGGCATCGCCGCCGACGCTCACTCGATGTCGAGCGGCTCGCTGCCGGTCGGCTTGCCGTCAGGCCCAAGCGTGATCTTCTCGATCCGCTGTTCGGCACTTTGCAGCAGCGCCTCGCAATGTTTCTTCAAAGCCTCGCCGCGCGCGTAGATCGCGATCGATTCCTCAAGCGCCACGGAGCCCTTTTCGAGCTTCTCGACAATCGCTTCGAGTTGGGCGAGCGCCTGTTCGAACGGCAGCGCCGCGATATCTTCGTTTTCTTCGGCCAATATC
>JASHSW010000017.1 GCA_030038595.1 Methylovirgula sp. | reverse complement strand
CTTCGGATCGCGGTAAAGCGGCACGAGTTCTTCGAGCGGCCGGTCGGCGATGACGATGCCCGCGGCGTGCGTCGAGGCGTTCGAGTAAAGCCCTTCGAGAGTCTCGGCGATCTTCAGCATGCGCGCCACGCGCGGCTCGGCCTCCGCCGCTTCCTTGAGGCGCGGCTCGCTGGCGATCGCCTGTTTGATGGTGACGGGAGCCGTCGGGTTCTGCGGCACGAGCTTGGCGAGCTTGTCGACCTGGCCGAGCGGCATTTCCAGCACGCGCCCGACGTTGCGCATCACGCCGCGCGCCAGAAACGAGCCGAAGGTGATGATCTGTGCGACCCGGTCTTCGCCGTAGCGACGGCGCACGTAGCGGATCACCTCGTCGCGCCGGTCCTGGCAGAAGTCGATGTCGAAATCCGGCATCGAGACGCGTTCCGGATTGAGGAAGCGTTCGAAGAGAAGGCCGAAGCGCAGCGGATCGAGATCGGTAATGGTCAGCGCATAGGCAACCAGCGAACCGGCGCCCGAGCCGCGCCCCGGCCCCACCGGAATGCCTTCGGATTTGGCGAATTTGATGAAGTCCGCCACGATCAGAAAATAGCCGGGGAATTCCATCTTGATGATGACGTCGAGCTCGTAGGCGAGCCGGTCGCGGTAGGCATTTTCGCTCAACCCGGGCGCCGTGCCGTGTTTGGCCAGTCGCGCCTCGAGTCCTGCCTCGGCCTGACGTACGAGTTCCGCCGCCTCGTCTGCCGCGCCGCTGGCGGTGGCGAAACGCGGCAGGATCGGCTTGCGAGTCAGCGGCCGATACGCGCAACGCAAGGCGATTTCGACCGTGTTGGCGAGCGCTTCCGGAAGGTCGGCGAAGCAAGCTGCCATGTCGGCGCGTGTCTTGAACCTGTGCTCCGGAGAAACCTGACGGCGTGCACCGTCGCCGACCACCGTGCCGTCGGCGATGCAGAGGAGCGCATCATGCGCCTCATAGTCCTCGGCTTCGGCGAAATAGGCCTCGTTGGTCGCAGCGAGCGGCAAGCCATGACGAAAGGCCAGATCGACGAGCTGCGGTTCGATTTCGCGCTCGCGCGAAAGTCCATGACGCTGCACCTCGATGTAGAAGCGATCCGCAAACATCCGACCCAGTGCCGCAAGGCGGCGCCCTGCGACCTCCGTCAATCCGCAGGTGAGCATGCGGTCGAGCGGCCCTTTGGGGCCGCCGGAGAGCGCGATCAAGCCGCCGCCACGGGATTCGAGCTTGGCGAGCGGCACGTGCGGCAAATCTCCCGGGGCGGGATCGAGCCAGGCCCGCGAGGCAAGATGCATCAGATTGCGGTAGCCGGCTGCGTCTTTGGCGAGCAGCACGATCGAGGCGCGCCCCACCGCGGGGTCCGTGCCGCGCGGCGCGATCTCCAAGCCGTCGCCGAAGTCCACCGCGAGCTCGATTCCGATAATCGGCTGGACGCCTTCTTTGGCGAGTTTTTCCGAGAATTCCAGCGCCCCGAAGAGATTGTTGGTATCGGTGATGGCCAACGCCGGCATGCCGTCGGCGACCGCAAGCTTGGCCAATTTGCCGATCGACAGAGCCCCTTCCCGCAAAGAAAACGAGCTGTGGACGTGGAGATGGACAAACCGGACGGCGCGAAAAACGCCGCCGAGCGAGGGCGACGTCGAAGGCGATGCCTCCGGACCGGCCAAATTGCTTTCGGGAAAATAGGGTTCCAAAGGATTTCCGTGCGCGGTGCAAACCGATCCTAGCGGACCCGTTCACCCCTCAGAAGTGCGCCGGTCGTCCCCTCAACAGGGTTATCAACTCGCCCCGACGGCGCGCGCCAGAAGCGCAATCAAAGCAATGAAGGCGGCAAGCGCGACGGCCTCCGCAGCATCCTCGACAAAAGACAACATCCGCCGGCTCCGATAGCCCGAATGTTCGCCTTATATTCCACTTATGTTCCGCGTCAAGCTTAATCTCCGCATCGCGAATATTTTGCGCGGGGTTTCTCCTGCCAGTTCATCGCGTTATCGGACAGGCCCCGATGTTCCTGTTCTATCCCATTGTTAATACTGGGGAAAAAACCTCAATCTTAGGGAACTTTCAAGAATTCATAAAAAACCGGGCGCCGGCTTGGCCGCCTTCGAGCGATCAGCCGCCCGGAACGAGCGCCAGCACATGGGCAATCGGTGCCGACGAAATCGGCAGCGGCGTCGAAAACGGCAGCTCATGCGCCGCCAACATGCCGATCACGATAATGAGGCTGCCGGTCATGACGGCAAGCGCCGCGATCTGCGGCCGGACGCGCTCGAGATGGACGAGCGCGACGCTGACTTGGGTCATTACCGCCAGCGCCAGCACGGAAAGCCATTTGACGTCTTCGGAATGGTCTTGGGCGAGATTCAACCGCGTGTTGCGCGCGGTGCGGACTTCGAGCGCGGTACTGATCATCAGGCGGTCGAGGTCGCCGCGGTTCGCGGTATCGGCATTCACTGCGGTAACCGCCTTGAAGAGCTGGTCGAGCGCGTTTTCGGCGGCCGGCGAGGCTTGCTGGCGTTCCATGCTCGGCCATTCTTTCTGGACCACGGCCGCTGCATAGGAGCGGATTGCCGCGTCGAGCGAAGT
Source organism: Methylovirgula sp. (assembly GCA_030038595.1). GTDB lineage: Bacteria > Pseudomonadota > Alphaproteobacteria > Rhizobiales > Beijerinckiaceae > Methylovirgula. Next base: position 4,538 of record JASHSW010000017.1, on the reverse strand, counting down.
GCGCGGCAGGCCGAAGGTCGCGGCGAGCCGATCGAGGGCGACGAGCTGATTGGCCTCGGCGCGCACGGCGGATGCCGCACCCCGTTCGCGCTCCCAGATGTCGCTCGCCAGAAAACCGATGAGGATGGCCAGGATCACCGCGATCGCGCCCATAACGGGCGGAACGACGCCATGCAGACTTTGCACCGCCTTGCCGCTTACCGGCCCAAACGAAAGCCAAACGAGAATCGCCGCCGTTGCGCAGAAGAAAAGCGTCAGGCTGGCAAGCAGGCCCGGCAAAGGCAATGTCAGCCAGAAATTGACCATTGGGTTCCAGACGCGTTGCTGCGCTTTTGCTTATCCGTATCGGCGAAACGGCTTGCGAAACATTCGAAGGACAGTTGCCAAGCCGACCATCGACATTGCCGCGGCGCGGCGTTTTTAGCGTAGGATTCGGCTCAGGAAAAGCTTGGTGCGTTCGTGGCGCGGCGCGGTAAAAAACGCTTCCGGCCGATCGATCTCGACGATCTCGCCGTCGTCCATAAAAACCACCCGGTCCGCCACTTGTCGGGCAAAACCCATCTCGTGGGTCACGCAGACCATGGTCATGCCGTCCTCGGCCAAGCCGACGATCGTGTCGAGCACTTCCGTCACCATTTCGGGATCGAGCGCCGAGGTTGGTTCGTCGAACAGCATGATGCTCGGGCTCATGCACAACGCCCGGGCGATGGCGACGCGCTGCTGTTCCCCGCCCGAGAGCTGCGCCGGGTATTTATTCACCTGTTCGGCGAGCCGCACCCGCGCAAGATAGCGCCGCGCCAGATCTTCGGCCTCGGCTTTCGGCAGTTTGCGCACGTGCATGGGCGCCAATGTGCAATTCTCAAGGACGGTCAGATGCGAAAACAGGTTGAAGTGCTGGAACACCATGCCGACATTGCGCCGCACCTTGTCGATCGCGGCCGGATCGCGCCTCAATTCGATGCCGTTGACGACGAGGCGGCCATGCTGATGCTCTTCGAGCCCGTTGATGCAGCGGATGAGCGTCGATTTGCCGGAGCCCGACGGACCGCAGACCACGATCCGCTCGCCTTTGCCGACGACGAGGTTGATGTCGCGCAGGACATGAAAATCGCCATACCACTTGTCGAGGCCGTCGATCTCGACGGCGGCATCCTGCGGAGGGGAATTCTCGGACATCGAGACCTTACGGGTGCCACCGGCTTTCGAGGTAATAGGAATAGCGCGACATGCCGAAACAGCAGACGAAATAAAAAATCGCGGCGAAGGAATAGGCCGTGGTGGTGATGGTCGGGCCGGCCCAATGCGGATCGAGCCGGGCCGAATCGACGCTGCGCAGGAAATCGAAAATGCCCACGGTCGCGACGAGCGTCGTATCCTTGAAAAGGCCGATTACCGTGTTGGCGATGGCCGGGATCACCAGGCGCAGCGCCTGCGGCAGGATTACGAGACGCTGCCGCGCCCAGAAGCGCAAGCCCAAAGCCTGCGCCGCCTCGCTTTGTCCCTTCGGCAAGGCTTGCAAGCCGCCGCGCACCACTTCCGCCATATAGGCGGAGGCGAAAAGCGCCACGCCGACGAGCGGCGGCAGAAGCCGATCCGGCGTCAGCCAGCCGGGAAGAAACAACGGCAGCATCGTCGCGGCCATGAATAGCACGGCGATCATCGGTACGCCCCGCATGAACTCGATGAACGCGATACTGGCAAGCCGCAGCACCGGCAGATTCGAGCGCCGCCCGAGCGCCAACAAGATGCCGAACGGCAACGAGACGAAGATACCAAACGCGGCGACGACGAAGGTCGCTAGGATTCCGCCCCAGAGATCGCTCGATACGCGAACCAGTCCGAGGGCCGGCGCGCCCTCGAGCAGCACGAAGGCAAAGATCGGATAGACGAGAAGGAGCAGCCCCCCGCCAAACTTTCGCGCCGGCGCCCGCGGGATCAGAACCCAGCCGAGAAGCGCGGCGCCTATCCCGAAGACGATATCCACCCGCCAGCGCTGCGCAAGCGGATAGGCGCCGTAGGTGAAGTAGGGAAGTTTATGCGCGACAAAGGCCCAGCAGGCGCCTGCTCCCGGCGCGCGGCATGCGAGCCCGTCGTTTGCCGTCCACACCGCGTCGAAAACGAAGAACCGCAGCAGGTCGGGAAGCACCCAGACGAGAAGCGCGAGGCAGCCGATCGTTAGGAGGACCGAGGCGGGGCTTGCAAACAGCCGGCGCAGCGGATCGATGCGCGCCGCAAACCGCGGTCGTTCGGCCAGCGCGCTCATCAGGCGCCGCCCTTGCCGACGCGGCGGTCATAGAGGTTCATTGCCAGCGAAGTTGCGAGCGATACTGCGAGATAAACGGCCATGGTCGTGAAGATGACCGGTACCGCCGCGCCGGTCTGGTTCAGCACGGTGCCGGCAAAGACCTGCATCAGATCCGGATAGCCGATAAGCACGGCGAGCGAAGAATTCTTGAAGAGGTTCAGATATTGGCTGGTCAGCGGCGGCACGATGAGCCGCATGGCTTGCGGGACGATCACGTATTTGCGGGCTTGCCTGCGGCGCAGGCCGAGCGCGGCGGCCGCCTCGCCCTGCCCTTTCGGTACGCCTTGGATGCCGGCACGCACGATCTCGGCGATAAACGCCGCCGTATAAAGCGACAGCCCGAGAAGGAGCGCCACGAACTCCGGCAGAAGCCTCGTGCCGCCTACAAAGTTGAAGCCTTTGAATACCGGCGCCGCAAAGCCGATCGGTTCGCCCCCCACAAAATAGGCCGCAACCGGAAGCGCGATCGCAGCCAGCGCCGCCAGCAACGGCTGGCCTTTCGCCCAAGCCAGGACGGCGATGCCGAGACCGGCGATGCAAGCGACAATCACCAAGATCGCCGCCGGCGCGAAGATTGGCGTCGGCAGAAAGAGGCCACGGTTGCTGAGATAGATATGGCCGGCCAGCGCCCAGGACTGCGGCGGCCGCGGCAAGCCTTCGAGTACGATGTTGTACCAGAAGAGCAGTTGCAGCAGCAGCGGCACGTTGCGCATCGCCTCGACGTAGAGCGCGGCGAGGCCGCCGACGAGGATGTTCGCCGACAGCCGCGCCGCGCCGATCGCAAAGCCGAGCAGGCTTGCCAGCACCACGCCCAGCGCCGAGACGAGAAGCGTGTTGAGGAGACCGACAAGGAACGCCCGGCCATAGGTCGAAGCCGCCGAATAGGCGACGAGATGCTGATCGATGTCGAAGCCGGCCGGCTCGTTCCAGAACGAGAAATCAACCGGGATATGCCGGGCGCGCATATTGGCGAGGCCGATCCTCGCCACTGCGTAGGCGAGAAAGGCGAGCGCGCCGAGAAAGAACGCCTGCGCCGCGAGGCCGCGCCGGCGCGCATCGAAGTGCGGGCCGGCTAGCATCGTCTGAACGCCCGCCGCGCAGCGCTGCGCATTTCAGCGGATCGGCGGAGCATATTGAATACCGCCGTGCGTCCACAGCGCGTTGAGGCCGCGCCTGATCTTCAGGGGCGAGCGATCGCCGAGGTCGCGCTCGAAGACTTCACCGTAATTGCCGACGCGTTTGATGATCCGATAGGCCCAATCCTTGGTGAGGCCCAATCCTTGGCCGAAATCGCCCTCAAGTCCGAGGATGCGCTTCACTTCGGGACTATCGGATCGCATGTCTTCGTCGACATTGGCCGAGGTGATCCCCGCCTCCTCCGCGTCGAGCATCGCAAAATTCACCCATTTCACGAGATTGAACCATTGGTCGTCGCCCTGCCGCACGGCCGGGCTGAAAGGCTCTTTCGAGATGATCTCCGGCAGAATGATATTCGCGTCCGGATCGCCGAGCTTGGCGCGCTCCACGTAAAGCGCCGAGGAATCGGTGGTGAACGCATCGCAGCGACCGCTGTCATAGGCTTTGAGGGCCTCGTCCGCAGTCGCGTAGGTGACCGGTTCGTAGGACATCTGATGGGCGTGAAAATAGTCGGCGAGGTTCAACTCGCTGGTCGTGCCTTGTTGCACGCAGATCGAGCCGCCCGACAATTCAAGCGCCGACGAAATATTGAGCTTCTGGCGGACCATGAAGCCTTGGCCGTCGTAGAAATTGACGCCGGTGAACAGCAAGCCCTGGCCGGCTTCGCGCGACAGCGTCCAAGTTGTGTTATGCGCCAGGATGTCGATTTCGCCCGATTGCAGCGCCGTGAACCGCTGCTCGGCCGTCAATGGAATGAACTTCACCTTGCTGGGATCGTCGAAGATCGCCGCCGCCACCGCCCGGCAGAAATCGACGTCGAAACCTGTCCAGTTGCCGTTGTTGTCCGGCAGGCCGAACCCGGGCAGCCCCGGGTTCGAACCGCAGATCACGTAGCCGCGCTGCTTCACTCGGTCGAGGGTCGCGCCTGCAGCGCCGCCCGCGAACGTGGCGAGCGCCAACACGCAAAGCAGAAAAGAGGCGAGTTTCCTCGACGGGTGCACGCTGAACATCAAACCTACGCGGTCCTCTGGGCATCTCGGAGAAAGATTGTTCCGCCTTGTCCTGAAGGCGGAGCGCTGCGACTATCGGGAGTTTC
>JASHSW010000136.1 GCA_030038595.1 Methylovirgula sp. | reverse complement strand
CGAGAAAGCCGAACGGGATTGAAAGGATCATTGCCGACCGTGAGATCGCCCGCCAACTGCGGACGTCCTCTCATAGCGGATCGGCGCAGATGATCAATGCGTCGATTGTTGGCGGTCCCGTGGCAGAATTGACAGCCGCACAGCAGGTGCGACTACGGCAGGCGAACATACCCAGGAAGAATTCGCAAGAACAGTCCGCGGCGTTACACCGGGCGCGGGAGATTTATCTCACTTTTTCTTGACGGGCGATTTTGGCCTTCCCGGTAACGCCTCCGTGCCCGAATTCGAAACAGCCTGTGCAAGACCGGCGCCGCTGGTCTGCCGCAGGACGCGCGACAGCCGTCGTTCCGCATGTCGCAATGTTCAAATCTCAAAAAGGATCATCGCCATGAACGTCAGATCAGAACCTATGCGCGTCGTCGCCGAACCTACCCAAAGGAAATCCGCCATGAAACTCCGGACGAGAATCGTCGCCGTGTCGATTGGGCTCTTGATGGCCTCGAGCGCCTATGCCGTCAATGTCCAGGAATACGTCCGGATGATCACTCACACCGAGCTGGTGATGCAAGACGGTACAAGAATGCCTGCCGATATCGTCAAGATGCACGGCAAGATGTATGTGATGATTCCCGTGGATTCTTTGCCCGACTACCTGCATCAGCAGGTCCTGAAAGTGATGCACTAAAGCATCCCAAGCACCCGAAGCCATATTCCTCGGCTTTCGCTCAATTTTCGTACGGACGGGTTGTTGCCCAACGCGTCCGTACGCGTTGCCCATAATCCCCGGCACCGGCGTTATTTTTCTCATTAACATCGCATTTACTCTGATCGGCCAGCATGCGCCGAGGGCGGATTGCCGGACCGGTTCGGCGTGTTTGGCGGCGGTTCGCTTCAACGAAGCAATGCGGATGACGGGACGTAACCCGTCGGATGAGCGGCGGTGCGTCGCCTCAAGAAAGAGCCCATGTCCTGTCTCGTGCTGATCGTCGACGACGATCCGGTGCAACGCCGGCTCCTCGAATCGCTGGTGCGCCGCTTCGGCTACGAGACCGAGACGGTCGAGAGCGGCGCGGCGGCCTTGGCGCGGCTGGAGGCCCCGGGCGGGCGGGGCGTCGATCTGCTCATCCTCGATCTCGTCATGCCGGAACTCGACGGCATGACGGTCTTGGAACGGTTGCGCGAACAAAGACGCAGCATTCCGACAATCGTGCAGACGGCGCACGGCTCGATCGAAGCCGTGATCTCGGCAATGCGGGCTGGCGCCATCGATTTCGTGGTCAAGCCGGTCGGCGTCGAGCGATTGCAGATCTCGATCAAGAACGCGCTCCGCGTCGATGCCCTCGAAGAAGAGGTGCGGCGCTTGAACCGGCAGTCGTCGGGCACGCTCACCTTCAAGGACCTGGCCAGCAAAAGCGCCGATATGGAGCGGGTCATCAGGCTCGGCGAACGCGCCGCGAAATCGACCATTCCCGTCCTGCTCGAAGGCGAATCGGGAGTCGGCAAGGAGGTCGTGGCGCGCGCCATCCAGGGCGCTTCGGATCGGCGCGGCAAACCCTTCGTCACGGTAAATTGCGGCGCCCTGCCGGAAAACCTCGTCGAATCGATTCTCTTCGGTCACGAAAAAGGCGCGTTCACCGGCGCCAATGAAAAGCACCTCGGCAAATTCGTCGAGGCACACGGCGGAACGTTGTTTCTCGACGAGATCGGCGAATTGCCGCCTGAGGCACAGGTCAAACTGCTGCGCGCTCTGCAGGACGGCGAGATCGATCCGGTTGGCAGCAAGCGTCCGGTGAAGGTCGATTTTCGCTTGGTCTCGGCGACCAACCAGGACCTGATCGAGCTGGTGAAAAACGGCGTATTCCGCGAAGACCTCTATTACCGCCTCAATGTCTTTCCGATCGCCATTCCGGCGCTGCGCACGCGCCGTGAAGACATTCCCGAACTTGCCCGCCGGTTTACGGCGCGGTTCGCGGCGGAGGAGGGCAAACGGCTGCGCGGCCTCAGCGCCGAGGCGCTGGGCTTGCTCGGAAGCTACGATTGGCCGGGCAATATCCGGCAGTTGGAGAACGCGATCTTTCGCGCCGTGGTTCTCGCCGACGGCGACGAACTCACCGTCGCCGAATTTCCGCAGATCGCCGCCCAGGTGGAAGGTTTCGAGGTGCGCATTCCCGCCGCTCCCACCGCGTTCGTCAAACAGCCGCGGCCGGAGCGCGAGGTGGTGCGGGTCGAGGTGCGCGACCCCAACGTTCTGGCTCTTCTCGACGATTCCGGCAATCTGCGCCAACTCGACGCGCTGGAGGCGGAAACCATTCGCTTCGCGCTTACTTATTATCGGGGCCAGATGTCGGCGGTGGCCCGCAAACTCGGTATCGGCCGCTCGACCCTCTATCGGAAGATGAAGGAATACGGATTCCAGCAGGCTTTTGAAGAAGGCGCGGCCGACGACAGCGACGCAGCCGCCTAGGCCTGGGCGCCGAGGAATGCTGGCGCAGCGGCCCAGGCGCGCACGCCGCTGGGGTTGCCAAATATTGATTTTGCCAAACATAAGGTTTTCATCAAAACTGAACAGATCGGGTGCAAAGTCGCTTCGTGGCTAAACGCCGTTCGTAGCTTAGCGAGTTCAGGTCGGGAGACGAGTATGCCGCGCCGCGAGAATTTTCGCTCCGTCCCTTCGCCCGCTCTTGTTCTCGCGATGGCCTGCAGCCTCGTCGCGCTGCCGGCGCTGGCTCAGGATCAAAGCGCGCCGGCCGATTCTGCGACCGTTCAGGACCAGCCGCAGCGAACGACCCCCGCGCAACTGCAGGCGCCGGTGAATGCAACCCCCGCCGCCACTTCCAGCGATCAAGCCGCCCCGAACACGCCGGCAAATGCGGCCGCAGCGACCGGGGCATCGCCGGCAGACGTAGTTCCCGCTGGCGCTCCAACAGAATCCCAATCTTCCATCGAATCGCCAACGCGCGCGACGGAGCAGGCCGGGGCGGCAACAGCAAAGCCTGTTTCGGGAGGCGTCGGGCAGGCTCCCGCCGCAAGCGACCCGGCGTCCGCGGCCGGCACGCCCGTTCTGGCGTCCACGCCGCCCAGTCCCGCCGGCGCCGGCGCCGATCTCGTCAAGTCGGCGCTCGCCGCGCTCCTCAGCTCGGCGTCCAAGGATGGGAAGGAGGAGCTTCACCGGGAATATGCGGCGATTGCCGCCTATTACGCCGCGCGCGGTGATGCTCCGCTTTGGATCGAGAACGGCAAGCCGATCGATGCGGTCGGGCCGGCGATGGCGCAGCTTGCCCGCGCCGGGGAGGATGGGCTCGATCTTTCCGGGCTGCCCGCGCCGGTCTTTGCAGGAAGCCCCGACAAACTCGCCGGAGCCGATGTCGCTTTGTCAGCTCGGGTGGTCGCCTACGGCCGCCAGGCGTCGGGCAGCCGCGTCGATCCGCAGATGCTGTCGGATCTGATCGGCGCCAAACCCGATCTTCCCGATCCGGCCTTGATTCTCGCGGCGGTTGCTGCGGCGGGCGCGGACAGCGGTGCGATGCTGGAGAGTTTCAATCCGCCGCAAAAGGCCTACGTCGCCCTGCGGGAAAAGCTCGCCGAAACTCGCGCCAAATCGGGCAGTATCTCCACGATCCCGCCGGGGCGCCCGCTGCGCGTCGGGATGCGCGATCCGCGCGTGCCCATGCTTCGCGCGCGCTTCGGGCTCGGAGAAACCGGCGCGCAAGATCAAGCACTCCTCTACGACCGGCGGGTCGCGGCGGCGGTCGCCGGGTTTCAACGAGAGGTAGGATTGCCTCCTTCCGGCGTGCTGACAGCGCGAACCGTTGCCGATCTCGCCGACCCCGCGCGCCTCGAACACGAGATCATCGCGAATATGGAGTTTTGGCGCTGGATGCCGCGGCGCATGAGTGCGGACCGCATCGAAGTGAACATTCCGGATTTCACGGCGAGCGTCGTCGAAGACGGCAAAGTCGTCGAGAGCCACAAGGTGATCGTCGGCAAGCCGGATACGCCGACCCCGATCTTCTCGAATTCGATCAAATTTCTGATCGTCAATCCCGCCTGGAACGTGCCGCCTTCCATCATCCGCAAAGAAGTGCTGCCGCATCTCGCGGCCGATCCGAATTATCTCACCGAAATGGGATATGAGGCCTTCATGCAAAACGGGCGATTGGTGGTGCGCCAGCCGCCCGGCGAGCGAAATGCGCTCGGCCTCATCAAATTCATGTTTCCCAATCAATATTCCGTCTACCTGCACGACACGCCGATGCGCAATCTATTCGCAGCGTCGCGGCGCGATTTCAGCCACGGCTGCGTGCGCGTAGATCGGCCGTTTGCGCTTGCGCAAACTCTGCTCGGCCCGAGCTGGCCGGAAGCCAGAATCAAAAGCTTCGTCGGCGGCCCCGAACACTACGTCTATCTGCCGAAACCGCTGCCGATCTACATTGAGTATTTCACGGCGTTCGTAGACGGCGCCGGCCATTTGCAAACCCGCGACGACGTTTACGGCTATACGCACGAGGTCGAGATCGCGTTGGGACTGGTGCCCGGCGACTTGATGGCCGCCATCCGGGAGCGAGCTCCACACGACCATCCATCCTCCGATGAAGATGCCGCTGCCTTGTTGCGCACGGCCACGCGGAACTGGAGCCAGGGACCGAGACCGCCCGCTCCCATGTTCCCGTCGCTTTTCGGAGCCTTCGAGGGGCTTTCTCGCTAGCGGGTTTGCCGTTTCGGCGGCCGGGGACAGAGGGAAAGCGGACGTCTGCCGGCGAAATTCGGCCGGGCTGGACGCCCTTCCCGAAGCGAACGCGGAATTTTCTTTGATTTATGGCCGCGCCGAGGGAAACTCGCTCGAGTAGCATTGATTTTGCTAGAACTGAGCGGGGGCTTGAGTCGGCGATAAGCGGAATATGCCGCAGTGTTTTGACGAGATGACGCTTGCCGACGGCCAGATTCGCGCCGTCTACGGCAAGGTTGCCCGCTGGCTCGCCGAAACCCCGGACGAGCTGCTCGCCTCGCGCCGGGCGCAGGCTGAACTTCTGTTTCGCCGCATCGGCATCACATTCGCCGTGCACGGCGACAAAGACGCGGCGGAGCGGTTGATCCCCTTCGATATCGTACCGCGCGTCATCGGCCGCTCCGAATGGACGCGGCTCGAAGCCGGACTGCGGCAGCGCGTGAAGGCTCTCAATCTCTTCATCGCCGATGTCTACGGTGCCCAGGAGATCTTGAAAAGCGGCAAACTGCCGAGCGACATCGTGCTCGCCAATCCCTATTACCTGCCGGAAATGGCCGGCCAGCGCGTGCCCCACGATATTCACGTTCACATCGCCGGGATCGACATCGTGCGCATCGACGAAGGCGATTTCTACGTCCTCGAGGACAATCTGCGCACCCCCTCGGGCGTATCCTATATGCTCGAGAACCGCGAGGTGATGATGCGGCTTGCGCCCGATCTTTTCGCCGAATATCGGGTCGCGCCGGTCGAGAACTATCCCGATGCTTTGCTCGCCACATTGTGCTCGGTCGTGCCGCGTGCGGCGCGCGGCGAGCCGACGATCGCGCTGCTCACGCCCGGCCAATATAATTCCGCCTATTACGAGCATTCCTTTTTGGCCGACAAGCTCGGGGTCGAGCTCGTCGAGGGCCGCGACCTGCTGGTGCGCGACGATATCGTCTATATGCGCACCACCGAGGGCCCGAAGCGCGTCGACGTGATCTATAGGCGGATCGATGACGCCTTCCTCGATCCGCTCGCTTTCCGGGCGGATTCGGTGCTCGGGGTGCCAGGCCTGTTCAATGCCTATATTTCCGGCAATGTGACGCTGGCCAACGCAGTCGGGACCGGCATCGGCGACGACAAAGCGATTTACAGTTACGTGCCGGAGATCATCGAGTTCTATCTCGGCGAGAAGCCGATCCTTAAAAACGTCCCGACTTGGCGCTGCCGCGAGTCCGAGGCGCTCGCCTTCGTGCTCGACCATCTGCCGGAACTCGTCGTCAAGGAGGTGAACGGTTCGGGCGGATTCGGCATGTTGGTCGGCCCGCATGCGACGCGCGAGGAAATTGCGCTGTTCCGCGAAAAGCTCTCCTGCCGGCCGGACAACTTCATCGCCCAGCCGACGCTGGCTCTTTCGACCTGCCCGACCTCCTTCGAGTCGGGGGTTGCGCCGCGCCACGTCGATCTGCGGCCGTTCGTTCTGTCCGGTTCCGACGGAATTCGCGTCGTGCCCGGCGGACTGACCCGGGTGGCGCTCAAGGAAGGATCGCTGGTCGTCAATTCCTGCCAGGGCGGGGGAACGAAAGACACCTGGGTCATCGACGACGCGCGCCTCGAAAATTTGCCGCGCGGCGCACTTGGCAAGCCAGAGCGGACGCGGGAAGCTTTGGATCAGTAGTCTCGTCACGGATCGACCATGCTCTCACGCACCGCCGACAATCTCTATTGGCTGGCGCGCTATATGGAGCGCGCCGATTTCCTTGCCCGCATCGTCGACGCGACGCGCCGGCTGACCGCGGTGCCGACCTCGCAGACGGGGGCCGGAACCGAATGGGACAGCACGCTCGAAGCCTCCGGCGCGGCGGAAGGATTCCGCGAAACGCACGCCGCCGCGGAGGAGGCGAGCGTCGTCGATTATCTGATGTTCTCGACCGACAATCCCTCCTCGATCCGCAATTGCATCGAGAAGGCGCGCACCAACGGCCGTGCCGTGCGCACCGCCTTAACGGTCGAAATGTGGGATGCGATCAACGGCGCCTGGATCGAGCTGAAGCGACACGTGATGAGCAATGCGCGCGGCTACGACCGCGAACAGTCGACGCGCTTTCTGGAGTTCGTTAAAAAGGCTTCGCTCGACTACGACGGCGCCGCGCACCGCACCATGCTGCGCAACGACGCCTATTGGTTCTCGCGGCTCGGCCTCTACATCGAACGCGCCGACAACACGGCGCGCATTCTCGACGTAAAATACAATATCCTTTTGCCGGAGACGGAGGCGGTCGGCGGTTCCGTCGATTATTTCCAATGGGCGGCGATCTTGCGCGCAGTCTCGGCGCTTACCGCCTATCATTGGGTCTATCGCGAGAGTCTGAAACCCTGGCTCATCGCCGAGCTGTTGATCCTGCGCCCGGAGATGCCGCGTTCGCTCATCGCCTGCTACGAAAACATCGTGCGATTTCTCGACTCGATCGGCAAAGCCTACGGCCACAAGGGCATTGCCCAGCGCCATGCCCACGCGGTCTTCGCGCGGCTGATGGAATCGACCACGAAAGAGATCTTCCAATCCGGCCTGCACGAGTTCGTCACCGCCTTCGTGGAGGACAATACCCGGCTCGGCACGATGGTGGGCGAGCAGTATCTGTTCGACTGACGATCGCAGGCTTCGAGAAAGCCGCCGCCCGATTTCGGCTATTTGGAACGGCTCGCAAAACAGCTTATAGCTTTGCCGCGCGGGACGTGCTTGAAATCCGCGGGACGCGAAGCCATGCAGACACACGAAACCGTCCAAAGCTTTCGCCGTGCGTCGGCCGGGTCGGACCGCAAGTTCGGCGTCACGCTCGGCCTGATCCTGGCGTTCCTGGCCTTGTGGCCGCTCGTCCACCACCACGGCCCGCGCTGGTGGCTCTTCGCCGTCGCGCTTTTCCTAACCGGAACCGGGCTTATCTATCCGGCCGCGCTCGGGCCGGCGAACCGCGCCTGGTTCAAATTCGGCCTTGCTTTGAACACCATCGTGAGCCCAATCGTCATGGGCGTTTTGTTCTTCGGCGCCGTCGTTCCGGTCGGCTTCCTGCTTCGCAAGCGGGGCGAAGATCTGCTCGGCCTCAGGCGCGCGCCGCAAGCCGCGACATATTGGGACGAGCGCACGCCGGGACCCGCCCCCGGAACGATGCGTAAACAATTCTAGGGGGAAGGAATGTCGGTCTTCGCGGAGCTTCTCGAATTCTTGGGTACCCGCAAGAAATTCTGGTTGGTGCCGTTGCTGGTTCTGTTCCTCATTTTCGGCGGATTGTTCGTGCTGAGCCAAGGATCGGTCGTGGCGCCGTTTATCTACACGTTGTTCTGATCCTTTCGCGATGCGCGTCCTCGGTATCTCGGCGTTCTATCACGACAGCGCCGCGGCGTTGATCGGCGACGGCCAGATCCTTGCCGCGGCCCAGGAAGAACGCTTCACGCGCAAGAAACACGACCCAAGTTTCCCCGCGAACGCTGTCGCCTATTGCCTCGAAGAAGCCAAGGGCGGCGCAATCGACAAAGTTGTTTTCTACGAGAAGCCGTTCCTGAAGTTCGAGCGGCTGCTCGAAACCTACGTCGCTTTCGCGCCGCGCGGCTTTGCATCGTTCCGCAAGGCAATGCCGCTGTGGATCGGCGAAAAACTTTTCCAACGCGATCTCTTGTTGCGCGAACTCGCCGCGATCGATCCGGCGCTCGGCGAAAAGGAAAAGCTTCGCTTC
>JASHSW010000135.1 GCA_030038595.1 Methylovirgula sp. | reverse complement strand
CGGCAAGGTCGGCGAGCTTGCCGTCGATCGCCATGGCGACCGTACGCTTGGCGAGCGAGGGAGAAATACTCTTGGCGATTTCGCTGCCGCGGATGCCGGCCGGATATTGACGCGTCGCGCCGTCCGGAAATGTCACGGAAATCATATCGTCTCCTTGGGCCCACTCGCCGATACCAATCGGCGTAGGCGCGAGAATTGGCCGCTTGCCGCGATTGAAGCTCTGAACTCCTCGCCTCGCGCGGCTATGGAAGAAATTTTGCGGCGGCTGTCAATCCTGTTGAGCGCGAGCTCAATCGATCGCGATCATCACGTCCGAGGCCTTGATGAGCGCATGCACGGTCATGTCCTTTTTCAGCTTCAAATCCTCGACCGCTTCGTTGGTGATGGAGGCGGTGAGCACCACGCCGCCGGCAATCTCGACGCGAACATGCGCCGTCGTCGCCCCTTTTTTGATGTCCAGGACCTTGCCTTTGATGAAATTTCGGCCGGAAACCTTCATCGTGCGATTCCTCGGTTGGGTTCCGCAGATTCGAACCCACGATCTTTTTTTCCTCGGCACGAATTGATCATTTTTCCAATCCGAGATCTACGTGATTAGTTGGAGCCATTCTTCGGAATTCTCGTCGCGGGCCACACGCTTCACGCAAAGAAGGCTCGGCAGGCCGAGCCAAATAGCATAGGTGTAGCTTAAGGTTAGCAGTAATTTTAACGCGCCGTTAACCAAACCGCGCTCAAATCACTGCAGCAACACTTAGGTAGCAACATTAAGGCCGGGCGGCTTACCGCCAAACACGAGACCTCCGCAGCAGCGCTGCCGGAGCGTAAGTAAGAACTACGGTTTTGCTTCTCGAATCTCCTCGCCCTCACGGGCGAATGCCTTCGCACGCGCGAGATTTTGGGAAATGAGGGGGAAACTACTCCTAAGCGTCGCTTCGACGGCGATTTTGGCTCATTCGGCGTCGCTCTATGCGCAGACGCCCAACATCGCGGCCGTCTATAAAATGGTGCTGGAGCTTAAGGCTGGTCAAGCCAAGCTCCGCGCCGAAACCGAAAGCGCCAACCAAGAGCTCGCGAAATCGAGAGAGGCTTATGCAAGAGCTATTCGCGAGCTGATTGCTACTCGGCGGAAGCTTCAGCTCGCGGAACGCCGGCTTTCCACCCCTGCGCCCGTCGATGACCGCGAAGCAACTCACGTGGCGATCGTGCGAACGAGGGCTCGGACGGTAGTTCAAGTCCCGTCCTCGGCAGCACTAACCACCGGGCCTCCTCCCGATGCACTATCCCCGATATACCGTGCTGAATTGCGACCAACCTTGCCAGCCGTCAGCACGCCGAACGCAAAATTCGAAGCTGCCGGAGGCTCGTCGGGGGGCGGCGCCGGATACCAAGCGGCGGCATTGTCGATTCCGATCGGTCATGATCTCGGGTTGCAAGCGGATTTTCTGAGCGGCGAGCGGGCGAGCGGGACATTCTTCGGTGGCGGTGCCCATTTCTTTGCGCGCGATCCGAACGTGGGTCTCGTCGGCATCTATGGCAGCATTTCCAATTTCAATGGCGAGCTTAGCGCCTATAGCCCACAGACCGATTTTTGGTTCGGCAAGGCCGCGCTCGTCGCCGAAGCTTATTTCGGGCGATTTACGATCGAAGGCCTCGCCGGCGTAGATACGGGAGGATTTGAAGACACTCCGCTTTACTCCTTTGGGCAGAGTGCAGACCGTCTGCGTCCCACAGATCAAATCGATTTGGCCTATTATCCTACCGACAATTGGCGCATCAGCGTCGGACAACACTACGGACTGGGCCTCAATTCGTTCGACTTAAAAAGCGAAATTCAGCTGCCGATCGCCAGTGCTGCCGACATTTCTCTATATGGTGAAGCTCGAATTGGCGAGCACGGCTACCGTGCCGTCCTTGCCGGCCTGAAGTATTACTTCGACACCCCTGGCAAGAGCCTCATCGAACGTCAGCGCCAAGACGATCCGCAAATCTATCTCGCAGATGACTTTACGACGTTGGGCCAGAGGCCTCATGTTTATCGCAATTTTTCACCATCGGGCGCGATGGGGGCGACCGGTGCGACGGGAGCAACCGGAGATCCGGGGCCGACCGGCGCGACGGGGGCGACAGGAGAAACCGGCGCAACTGGTGCGACGGGCGCGACAGGAGTAACGGGCGCGACCGGCGCAACTGGTGCGACGGGTGCGACGGGCGCGACAGGCACGACAGGAGTAACGGGCGCGACCGGTGCTACGGGAGATGCAGGTGCAACGGGAGCAACCGGAGATCCGGGGCCGACCGGCGCGACGGGGGCGACAGGAGCAACAGGAGAAACCGGCGCAGTCGGCGCAACCGGTGCGACGGGCGCGACGGGCGCGACAGGAGTAACGGGCGCGACCGGCGCTACGGGAGATGCAGGCGCAACGGGAGCAACTGGTGCGACGGGAGCAACAGGAGAAACCGGCGCAGTCGGCGCAACTGGTGCGACGGGCGCGACAGGAGTAACGGGCGCGACCGGCGCTACGGGAGATGCAGGTGCAACGGGAGCAACTGGTGCGACAGGCGCGACGGGTGCAACGGGAGACGTGGGCGCGACAGGGGGAACGGGTGCGACCGGCGCTACGGGAGATCCAGGTGCAACGGGAGCAACTGGTGCGACGGGGACAACAGGTGCGACGGGGGCGACAGGAGTAACGGGCGCAACTGGCGCTACGGGAGATGCAGGTGCAACGGGAGCAACTGGTGCGACAGGCGCGACGGGTGCAACAGGTGCAACCGGCGCAACGGGTTCAACTGGTGCAACGGGAGCAACCGGAGCAACCGGTGCGTCGGGCTCTGTGACGGAATTCGACCTCTATGCCGGATCCGCTACTCCGACCGCCTCGGCGCCGCAGGGCACGATCTATTACGATTCGACGAACCACACGCTCTACGAATACACAGGAACCGGAACGAGCACGACAACTACCGAATTGGCGACCTATTCGACCCTCACAGGCTGGACGGTGCAGAATTCGGCATTGACCACCAACGCCGGATACGCGCCGACGTCGCCCTCCGGAACACCATATAGCGTCGTCCTCGCAACTTCGGGCGACTACGTCTATGTCGCCGATGCAAACGGTGTTTATCAATATCTGGGCGCGATCGTGCCCGGTCTAGTATTGTAGTTGCGTACAATTCTTCCTACGCTGCAATCGGGCAAGCCTACGCAAGAACAATATCAT
>JASHSW010000134.1 GCA_030038595.1 Methylovirgula sp. | reverse complement strand
GCTGTCAATTCTGCCACGGGACCGCCAACAATCGACGCATTGATCATCTGCGCCGATCCGCTATGAGAGGACGTCCGCAGTTGGCGGGCGATCTCACGGTCGGCAATGATCCTTTCAATCCCGTTCGGCTTTCTCGAAATTGTGCCGCGCGCTGCCGCAACGGCGGGACCGGCCGCCGATGCGTCGCTCGGGAAATTGCCGGAATGGTCCCTCGCGGATCTTTATCCTTCGATGGATTCGCCGCTCTATGCGCGCGACCTCGAACGCGCCGCGGCGGAATGCGAGGCTTTCGCCGCCGCATACCGCGGCAAAATCGGCGAACTCGCCGTCGCCGACGGCAAGGATTTAGGTTCGGCCGCGCTTGCCCAGGCGATCGAGCGCTACGAGGCACTCGAAGATCTCCTCGGACGGATCACTTCCTACGCCGGTCTCATATATTATGGCGACACGACCGATCCGGTTCGCGCCAAATTCTTCGGCGATACGCAAGAGAAGATCACCGCCGCTTCGACGCATCTGCTGTTCTTTCAGCTCGAACTCAATCGCCTCGATGACAACGTCATAGCAGAGCTCGTCTCGGGCGCACCGCTCGCTCATTACCGTCCTTGGCTCGAAGACATCCGCAAGGAAAGACCCTACGAGCTCAGCGACGAGGCAGAGCGTTTGTTCCACGAGAAGGCGGTCACCGGCAGCAGCGCTTTCAACCGGCTTTTCGACGAGACGATCGCAACGCTGCGCTTCGAGGTGCGCGGAGCGGACCTCGGGCTTGAAGAAGCTCTCAATCTTCTTCAGGACAAAGACGGCGCGCTGCGCAAGGAAGCTGCCGAGGCGATCGCCGCGGCCCTACGCCAGAACCTGCGCACCTTTAGCCTTGTCACCAACGTGCTCGCCAAAGACAAAGAGATCTCCGATCGCTGGCGCGGCTTCGTCGACGTCGCCGACTCCCGTCATCTCTCCAATCGGGTGGAGCGCGAGGTTGTCGATGCCCTCGTTGGCACCGTGCAGGCCGCCTATCCGCGCCTCTCGCATCGCTACTACCGGCTCAAGGCCAGGTGGTTCGGCAAAGATGCGCTCGATTACTGGGACCGCAACGCTCCCTTGCCGGACGCGGAAACGCGGACCTTTTCTTGGGTCGATGCCCGCGACACGGTACTCGGCGCCTATGCGGACTTCTCCCCGCATATGGCGGCAATCGCCAAGCGGTTCTTCGATCGGAACTGGATCGACGCGCCGGTGCGGCCCGGCAAGGCGCCGGGTGCTTTCGCCCATCCGACGGTTCCCTCCGCGCACCCTTATGTTCTCCTAAATTACCTGGGCAAGCCGCGCGACGTGATGACGCTTGCTCACGAGCTTGGTCACGGCGTGCATCAGGTGCTCGCCGCCCCGAACGGCGCGTTGATGGCGCCGACCCCGTTGACGCTCGCCGAAACCGCGTCGGTGTTCGGCGAGATGCTCACGTTCAAGGCTTTGCTGGCCGAGACCCGCACCGTCCCGGCGCGCCGCGCACTGCTCGCTGGGAAAGTGGAGGACATGCTCAATACGGTCGTGCGGCAGATCGCCTTCTACACGTTCGAACGCCAGCTGCACCTCGAACGCCGTAAAGGCGAGCTGACCACGGAGCGGATCTGCGCGCTTTGGATGGGCGTGCAGAGCGAAAGCCTCGGCCCATCGATTCGGCTCGGGCCGGGCTACGAGACCTTTTGGGCCTATATCCCGCATTTCGTCCATTCGCCCTTCTATGTGTATGCTTATGCCTTCGGAGACTGCCTGGTGAACTCGCTCTACGGCGTCTACCAGGGAGCGCGTGAGGGCTTCGCCGAGCGCTATTTGGCGATGCTCGCGGCAGGCGGCAGCAAACATTATTCGGAGCTGCTGGCGCCCTTCGGGCTCGACGCCAAAGATCCCGGATTTTGGCGGATCGGGCTGAAGATGATCGAAACAATGATCGAAGAATTAGAAGGGATCGAGAGCTGAGCCGCATGCAAGATCGCGCCGCGCTTCCTCCTACCCTGGGTTGAAAGCGGGACAAACGCCCTTTGGCGGTTGACGCCGGACGGTCGGCGTGTGATTTGCTTCTCCGGCTCGGCAATTGCCTCGGTCCGCCCGCATTCGTGTCCTGCCCGAGTATCGCATGGATTTCACGGATCTTCTTGCTTACCTCGGTGCGGCTTGGCTAGTCATCGCCATCGCCTTTCTGCTGCTGACCTGTGCCGGCGCCCTGGTACAGCCCATTGTTCAGGCGCGCCGCGCGACCGCATCCGAGCAGCCGCCGGTCTCCGCGTTGCTGCCGATCAAATTACGCCATTCCGGATTTGTGCAGGCGCAGGCCTCGATTTTCGATCAGGCCTATCCCGAATACGAGGTCCTGTTCAGCGCCGCCGAAGCAAACTCGCCGGCGCTGGAAACCGTCGAACGGCTCAAGGCCGATCATCCGGAGATTGCGACGCGCATCCTGCAGTCGCATACCGATTTCGCGGTGAGCCCCAAGCTCAACACCTTGGCAACGCCGCTTTTTGCGGCCGCCTACGATACCGTTTTCGCGAAAGATTCCAACATCGTGCTGGAGCCCGATACGATGGCGCTCTTTGCACGCAATCTCACGCCGGGCGTCGGACTCGTCGTCGGCGTGCCGGTTGCCGAGCGGCCGTTGAGCCTCGCCGGCCACGTCGAAGCCACGCTCATCAATAGCCACGCGCGGCTGCTTCTTACCGCCTCGGCGTTAGGGTTCGGGTTCGGGGTCGGCAAGGTGATGCTGTTCCGACGCAACGATCTCGCCAAAGCGGGCGGTGTCGACGCGATGGCCTATACGCTTGCCGAGGACACGGCGATCTCGAAGGGCTTGGCGGCGATCGGATTGAAGACGGTGTTCGCGGATCGCAACGTGCGCCAACTCATCGGCCTGCGAACGTTTCGCGAAGTTTTCGAACGGCAGGTACGCTGGAGCGTCATCCGCCGCGCCCATGAGCCCTTCACGTTTCCGCTCGAGCCGATCGCCAACGCTTTGCCGGCGGCCTGCGCCGCGGCGCTGGCCGCCCCGTTGCTGGCCGTCTCGCCGGCATTTGCCTTTGCCTCGACTTTGCTCGGTTGGCTCGGCTGTGAAATTGGCCTGGCCTGGCTGAAGGGCTGGGAAATCTCGCCCTACGCGCCGCTTGCCTTCCTCGGCCGGGAAATCGTGGTGCTCGCCGCCTGGCTCAGAGCGTTCACGACCTACGACGTCGTTTGGGCAAACGGCCGGTTTGACGTGTTCGGCGGCGCTCTGTCGCGCGCCGCACTCGCCCTTTCCAGGGAACGATCGAGGCCCGAAAAAGGCTAATCGGCGCAGCTCAGCGCGGCCCGTCTTGCCGCACCGGCAAATGTTCGGTCCCGAAGATCTTATCCCACCACGGCGCGCTGACCCCGAAGCCGCGTTCCGGATCTCGGAAATGATGCAGCATATGAACCCGCCGCAGGCTGCGCCCGAGGCGCGTTTTCGGCTCGGCGTGATGCACGTAGTAATGCACCATGTCGTAGCTCAGATAGCCGAGCATGAATCCCATCAGCGCGGGGTAGACCAAGGGAATTCCAAAGAGCACGCGCCCGATGAGAAGCGCGATCAGCATGATCGGCGCGCTGAGCAGCGGCGGCATGACGAGCCGCAAGGGATCGTTCGGATGATCGTGATGCACGCCGTGGATCAGGAAATGGAGCCGCGCCCCCCATCTGCCCGGAAATTCGGCGTGAAATAGATAGCGGTGGCCAAGATATTCGGTCAGCGTCCAGAGAATATAACCGAGCACCGCTGCGCCGCCGACGACGACCGGAGCCAGCGTGCGGAAGCTCAGCCATGCCAGCAATCCCGCAAAGGGCGCGTACAAGATGAGCGGCATCGACCAATGCACGCGCGACAGCTTGTCGAGCCAGGGGTTTTCGAAGAGCCGCGGCGAGGCGCACAGCAATTCCGGGCTCGGCGTTCGCGAGCTCCCCGTCTCATGGTCTTCGACCGACGCCATGGTGTAAATCCCTTCGCAAGCGTCTTTTAGCAAATCGGCCGGAAGCCGTTCAAGGTCCCGCCCCGTGTCGCCGGCCGTCGCCGCGGCGACGATCGCCTTATAGAACCTAAAAAACGGGGCCTTCCGGGTTCCTGCAGTCGCTGATCTCAAAAGCGGCTGCCTCGCAGCGTTGTCAGGAATGCAGCTTACCACTTATAAGACATCAAGAAAACAGGGGCCGGCGCGCGACGGGATGGAAATCATCGTCCTCGATAATGGCCTTCGACACTTCGCTGTTCTTCACGACCGAGAACGACGCGCTCGCCGAGGTCTACCGGCGCGAATTCCAGATCAACCCCACCATCCTTCCCATCGCATTGCCGGTCTTCTGGGCACCGCGCACCAGGGCGAAAAAGGTGCGACTCGGATTCTTCGGCTATTCGAAAACCGAAAAGGGATTTCACTTGCTGCCGGAGGCGATCGAAATCTGCCGCGCCAAGCAGCTTCCGGTCCAGTTCGTTGTCCAAATCCAGCATAGCAACTGGGAAAAGGAAACGATCGCCGCGGAAAGACAACTGCGCCGGATGCCCGACGTGGAATTGATCGATCGAACGATGAGCAATAGCGAATATGCGGAGCAAACAAACGCGGTCGACATCACCCTTCTGCCCTACGATCCGGAACGATTTGGTCCGCGTGGTTCGGGGATTTTCACCGAGGCGGTCGCCGCCGGCCGACCGATCATCGCCGCGCAAGGCATTTACGCCGCAACGAGCATTGGGCGGGGCGAAGCCGAAGGCGAGATCTTCGCCCCCTATGACGCCGCGGGGCTGGCCGCAGCGATCGAACGGCTTTTGCCCCGCCTTTCCGAATGCCGAACCCGCGCCGTCGAACGCGCCGCGAGATTTGCGCGCCACCACAGCGGCGATGCCTATAGTGATGTCCTTTTAAGCATGTTTCGGGCGAAGGGCGACGCCGCCTAGCCGGCCCGCCCGCCGACAGCGTGGAGCGGCCGGTTCGCGGCAATCCCTCTGCCTGCCCACCCCGCCAACGGCGTCGCTTGTCTTTGGAATTTTTTGAGTCATATCTCGATTTTGGCTAGTCTCTGCCAGGGTTTTCGCCTCGATCCCCGAAACCGAGGCTGATAATTCCACAATATCAGGGTGGTTATGCTCGAGATTGCGCCTGCAAGGGAGCTACAAACTGTTCTCGAAGAGCGCGTCGGCCAGGACGCCGCACTCGCCCCTGTCGCCGATCTGATCCGTGCGATCGCCGATACGGCCATGGAAGTGGCAGAAGTCGTCGCGCTCGGGCGCCTGGCAGGCGAATCCGACGCCGCGGTCGGCGATTTGAATCCGGACGGCGACGTGCAGAAAAACTTGGACGTACTGGCCAATGATCTGTTCGTGAATGCTTTGCGTCAGGCTCCCGTTGCCGTCGCCCTTTCCGAGGAACTTAAAGAGCCGCTGCTGCTCGACCCGGCCGCGCCGTTGGCGGTCGCCGTCGATCCGCTCGACGGCTCCTCGAACATCAACGCCAATGTGTCGCTCGGCAGTATATTCTCCGTGCTGCCGGTGCTGCCGGGCGCAACCGACGCCAAGGCGCATTTCCTGCAACCCGGCCGCAACCAGCTGGCGGCGGGTTTCGCAATCTACGGACCTCAATGCTCGCTCGTTTTGGCATTCCCCGACAAAACCAGCATTTTCACGCTGGATCGTCGCAAAGGCGCGTTCCGGGAGACGGTTGCCACCGCGCAGATTCCGCGGCAGTCGCACGAATATGCGATCAATACGTCGAATTACCGGCACTGGGGACCGTCGATACGCACCTTCGTCGACGATTGCGTGAAGGGCACCGAGGGCCCGCTGGGCTGCGACCATAACATGCGCTGGATTGCCTCGCTGGTCGCCGAGGCTTACCGCATCCTGTCGCGCGGCGGGGTGTTTTTGTATCCGGGCGATTTGCGGCAAGGCTATAGTTCTGGCCGGCTGCGGCTTATCTACGAAGCCAACCCGGTCGCCTTTATCACCGAACAAGCGGGAGGCAACGCCACCGATGGCGTACGCCGCATTCTCGACACGGTACCGTCCGATATCCACGTGCGCACGCCGCTTGTGTTCGGCTCGGCGAACGTCGTCCATCTCATCACGCGCTATCATACCGATCCGCAATTCTCGGCTGAGCATTCGCCGCTCTTCGGCCGCCGCGGTTTGATGCGCCATTGAGCGAAGGAAATTCGATGTCGGCCAAACACCCGATCATTTCCGTCACCGGATCTTCCGGATCCGGGACGACTTCGGTCAAACGCACGTTCGCGCAGATCTTCCGCCGCGAGAAGATCGAGGCGGCGTTCGTCGAAGGCGACGCATTCCATCGCTTCGATCGTGACGAAATGCAGCGGGTCATGAGCGAGGAGGAAGCGCGCGGTAACCGGCACTTCAGCCATTTCGGGCCGAGCGCCAATCTGCTCCACGAGCTTGAGGCGGTGTTTCACACCTACAGCGAGACCGGCTTCGCCAAGACGCGCCATTACGTGCATGACCAGGACGAAGCGGAGCTCTATCGCGCGTCGCCCGGCAAATTCACCGATTGGGGGCCGCTGCCGGGGAAGACCGATTTGCTCTTCTATGAAGGCCTGCACGGCGCGCTCGTCGCCGAAGGCGTCGACATCGCCCGTTATGCCGATCTGAAAATCGGCGTCGTGCCGGTCATAAATCTCGAATGGATCCAGAAGATCCACCGCGACAAGGCGGCACGCGGCTATTCGGCCGAGGCGGTCACCGACACGATCCTGCGGCGCATGCCGGATTATATTCACTACATCTGCCCGCAGTTTACGCAGACGGACATCAATTTTCAGCGGGTGCCGACTGTCGATACCTCCAACCCCTTCGCGGCGCGCTGGATTCCGACCTCGGACGAATCGATGGTGATCATCCGCTTCCGCGATCCGCGCGGGATCGACTTTTCCTATCTGCTGTCGATGATCCACGACAGTTTCATGTCGCGGGCCAATTCGATCGTGATCGCCGGCAGCAAGCTCGATCTTGCCATGCAGCTCATCCTGACGCCGATTATCATGCAGCTCGTGGAGCGCGCCCGGCGCACGGTCTAAGGAGATGGAATGAACGTTGCCGCGAAGGCGCCCGTGACACACCAGGAGATGGCCGGCGCGATCCGGGCACTCGCCATGGACGCCGTGGAGAAGGCCGATTCCGGTCACCCGGGGATGCCGATGGGCATGGCCGACGTCGCGACCGTGCTGTTTACACAATTCCTCAAGTTCGATCCGGCCGATCCGCATTGGCCGGACCGCGACCGTTTCGTGCTCTCCGCCGGGCACGGCTCGATGCTGCTTTACGCGCTCCTTTACCTCACCGGTTACCCGGGGATGACGATCGACGAGCTAAAGCGCTTCCGCCAGCTTGGTTCGAAGACGCCCGGCCATCCCGAATATGGTCATGCCGCCGGCATCGAGACGACCACCGGGCCGCTTGGCCAGGGGCTCGGCGCGGCGGTCGGCATGGCGCTCGCCGAGCGGATGCTGGCGGCGCGCTACGGAGCCGATCTTGTCGATCACCGCACCTACGTCGTGGCCGGCGACGGCTGCCTCATGGAGGGCATCAGCCATGAAGCAATCGCGCTTGCCGGGCATCTTCGTCTCTCGAAACTCATCGTGCTTTGGGACGACAACGCCATCACGATCGACGGACGCGTCGATCTCGCCGATTCCGTCGATCAGATCGCCCGTTTCAAAGCGGCGGGTTGGGATGCCTGGCGGATCAACGGCCACGCGCCCGAGGAGATCGCCGCGGCGCTCGCCAAAGCACAGAATTCCGACCGGCCGGTCATGATCGCCTGCAAGACTACCATCGCCTTCGGTGCGCCGACCAAGGCCGGGACGCATGCCGCGCACGGCTCCCCGCTCGGCCATGCCGAGATTACCGGCGCGCGCCAAGCGCTCGGCTGGACGGCCGTGCCCTTCGACGTCCCCGCGCCGATCGCCACGGCGTGGCGGCAAACCGGAGAAAGATCCGCCAAAGCGCACGCCGCCTGGAAGGCGCGGCGCGGCGCAATGCGGGCCGAAACGCTGGCGCACTACGAGGCGGATCTCGCCGGCCGGCTCGATCCGCGCGTCGGCGAGACGATCCTCGCCTTCAAACAGTCCGCGACCGTGGCCGGTGCGGCGCAGGCAACGCGCGGTGCCTCGCACAAAATACTCGATGCAGTCGCCAAGGTGCAGAGCAATCTAATCGGTGGCTCGGCCGATCTTACTGGCTCGAACAATACCAAAGCCGCCGAGATGCGGGCGGTAACGGCGGCGGATTTCTCCGGCCGGTACATTCATTACGGCGTGCGCGAGCACGGGATGGCGGCGGCGATGAACGGCATCGCGCTGCACGGCGGTTTTATTCCCTATGGCGGCACGTTTCTCGTCTTCTCCGATTATTCGCGGCCGGCGATCCGGCTCGCGGCTCTGATGGGGCAGCGCGTGATTCACGTGCTCACGCACGATTCGATCGGACTCGGCGAGGATGGACCGACGCATCAGCCGATCGAACATCTCGCGGCTCTGCGGGCCATCCCCAATCTCAATGTCTTTCGCCCCGCGGACGCCGTCGAAACGGCGGAGGTTTGGGAATTGGCGCTCAACAGCACGAAGGCGCCCTCGGCCATTTGTTTGTCGCGCCAGAATGTGCCGCTCGTGCGGCGCACGCACGCGCACCAGAATTTATCGGCGCGCGGCGCCTACATCCTGCGCAATGTGGACGGCCGCCGCGACGTGACGTTTATCGCGACGGGCTCGGAAGTCGGGATTGCGGTTGACGCCGCGCAACGGCTTGCCGCGGAAGGCATCCAGGCGGCGGTTGTCTCGGTTCCTTGTTTCGAGCTCTTCGCCGCGCAGGACGCGGCCTATCGCGCTGCCGTATTGGGCGAAGCGCCGCGCGTCGGAATCGAAGCGGCGCTGCGGCAAGGCTGGGACGCGGTACTGCGTCCGCAAGATGCGTTTATCGGCATGACAGGCTTTGGCGCCAGCGCGCCGGCCGCGGAGCTTTATAAAACTTTCGGCATTACCGTCGATTCTCTGCTCGCAGCGGCGCGCGCCGCAACCCATATAGAGACGCGGTGATGGAGGGCCGGCTGCGCAAATTTGTCCAACCGAAGACGGCGCATTTACCATCTACGGCTTGGATGACGCTTGTGCTTTGGCGTTGCCATGCGACGCAAAAAGGCCGTCATCACGTGGTTACGAGCGACGCGTTGGTCGAAGCGGCGGCAGGCATGGCATTTGCGCGGGATCGCCGAGCGTCGTTTTCCCTCGGCGCGCGCGCCAAGCGCAACAACGAATTCCGCGCGGCCCCGGCGGCGACGGATCGCGAGTTTCGCGGATCCGCCTTTGCCGTCATCCGCGGGAGATAGGAAGCAAGCGATGAACGTTGTGGATAAGAAACCCGAGAAGCGCAGCCGCTATTCGGCCGGCGTGATGGAATATCGCCAAATGGGCTATTGGGATCCTGACTACGAGCCCAAGGACACCGACGTTCTTGCCGTGTTTCGTTTGACCCCGCAGGACGGGGTCGATCCGATCGAAGCCGCGGCGGCCGTTGCCGGCGAATCCTCGACCGCGACCTGGACGGTGGTATGGACCGATCGGCTGACCGCGTGCGACAAATATCGCGCCAAATGCTATCGCGTCGATCCGGTACCGAACGCGCCCGGTTCGTGGTTCGTCTTCATCGCCTACGATCTCGATCTCTTCGAGCCTG
Source organism: Methylovirgula sp. (assembly GCA_030038595.1). Taxonomy (GTDB): domain Bacteria; phylum Pseudomonadota; class Alphaproteobacteria; order Rhizobiales; family Beijerinckiaceae; genus Methylovirgula. The sequence goes on along the minus strand of JASHSW010000134.1, from coordinate 4,517 downwards.
GCTCGATCGCCAATCTTGCCGCCTCGATCATCGGCAACGTCTTCGGCTTCAAGCCGATCAAGGCGCTGCGCCTCGAAGACATGCGCCTGCCGATCGGCTACGTGAAGAGTTTTCAAGGACCGCCGACCGGCATCGTCGTGGAGCGCGAACGGCTCGACAAATTCGGACGGCCGCTGCTCGGCGCGACGGTGAAACCGAAACTCGGTCTTTCCGGCCGCAATTATGGGCGTGTCGTCTATGAGGCGCTGAAAGGCGGCCTCGATTTCACCAAGGACGACGAGAACATCAATTCGCAGCCGTTCATGCATTGGCGCGACCGCTATCTCTACTGCATGGAAGCGGTCGCCAAGGCGGAAGCAGCCAGCGGCGAGGTGAAGGGCACCTATCTCAACGTCACGGCCGCAACGATGGAAGACATGTACGAGCGCGCCGAATTCGCCAAACAGCTCGGCTCGGTCATCGTCATGATCGACCTCGTGATCGGCTATACCGCGATCCAGTCGATGGCCAAATGGGCGCGCAAGAACGACATGATTCTTCACCTGCACCGCGCCGGCCATTCGACCTATACGCGGCAGAAGAACCACGGCGTGTCGTTCCGCGTCATCACCAAATGGATGCGGCTCGCCGGCGTCGATCATATTCACGCCGGCACGGTCGTCGGAAAACTCGAAGGCGATCCGAACATGACGCGCGGCTATTACGACATTTGCCGCGAGGACTATAACCCGAAGCGACTCGAGCACGGGCTGTTCTTCGACCAGCACTGGGCTTCGCTCAACAAAGTCATGCCGGTGGCCTCCGGCGGCATCCACGCCGGGCAGATGCACAAGCTCGTCGACACGCTCGGCGAGGATTGCGTGCTGCAATTCGGCGGCGGCACCATCGGCCACCCGATGGGAATCGCCGCCGGCGCGACCGCTAATCGCGTGGCGCTCGAGGCGATCATTTTTGCCCGCAACGCCGGCCGCGACATCCTTCGCGAAGGCGAAGAGATCCTCGAGACTGCCGCCAAGAAATCGCTGCCGCTGAAACAGGCGCTGGAGATCTGGAAGGACGTGACCTTCGATTATGCGTCGACCGACACCCCCGATTTCCTGCCTACCGCAACCGCCGCCGAATAGGAGAAGATCCGTGCGTCTCACCCAGGGCTGTTTCTCGTATTTGCCGGATCTCACCGAGGCCGACATCCGCACCCAGGTGCAATATTGCATCGACAAGGGCTGGGCGGTGAACATCGAGTTCAGCGACGATCCGCATCCGCGCAACACGTTCTGGGAAATGTGGGGCCTGCCGATGTTCGACATCAAGGATGCGGCGGCCGTCATGCTCGAACTCAACGCCTGCTGCAAAGTGCACGGTGACAGCTACATTCGCGTCTCCGGCTTCGACTCGAGCCATGGCTGGGAAAGCGTGCGGATTTCCTTCCTCGTCGATCGGCCGAAAAACGAGCCGGGCTTCCGCCTCATTCGCACCGAGGGCGCCGGACGCATGGTCCGTTATTCCGTGCAGTCGATGACCGCGGTGGCGGAGTAAACGCAGCGAGGCGTGGAGGATGGAAGCACCGGAGAGCATGGTGGCAATCGGCGTCGACGCCGCGGGTATTGATCTGCGCCGCGAACTTGCCGACACGCACGTCGCCGAAGTGCTCGATCTGCTCGACAACGAGCTCGTCGGGCTTGCGCCCGTCAAGACCCGCATTCGGCAGATCGCCGCGCTGCTGCTCGTCGATCGGGTGCGCCGGCGGATGGGGCTCGCGTCCGAGACGCCGACGCTGCACATGAGCTTCACCGGCAACCCCGGCACCGGCAAGACTACCGTCGCGCTGCGCATGGCCGAGATCCTCCATAAGCTCGGCTACGTGCGGCGCGGCCATCTCGTTTCCGTCACCCGCGACGACCTGGTCGGCCAATATATCGGCCATACCGCCCCGAAGACGCGCGAGGTGATCAAGAAGGCGATGGGGGGCGTGCTCTTCATCGACGAGGCCTATTATCTCTATCGGCCGGAGAACGAGCGCGACTATGGGCAAGAGGCGATCGAGATTCTCCTTCAGGTGATGGAAAACCAGCGCGACGATCTGGTGGTGATCTTCGCCGGCTACGCGGAGCGCATGGAGCGCTTCTTCCGCTCCAATCCCGGTTTCCGTTCGCGCATCGCCCATCACATCGATTTTCCCGACTACACGGACAAAGAATTGATGGCGATCGCCGAAAAAATGCTCGCCGCGCAAAACTATCGCTTCGACGCGGCCGGCGCGAAGGCATTTCGCGACTATATCGTAGCGCGCCGCAAACAGCCGCATTTCGCCAATGCGCGTTCGATCCGCAACGCGCTCGACCGTATGCGGCTGCGCCAAGCGAACCGGCATTTCGAGCACCCGGGCCTCGTTTCGCTCGAGGATTTGATGACGATCGACGCCGCCGACGTGCGTGCCAGCCGGGTGTTTGAGATCGATCAAGAGCAAGACAAACGCTGATCCTCCCCTCTCCCCGTTCGCACGGAGAGGGCGAGGCGACCGGCCGAAACATAAACCAATCGCCTCGCCTCTGGTCGAGTCTAGGCGGACATGTTGCGCGACCCGCCGCGACCCTCAAAGAGCCAGCTTGCCACTACGCTCGAGAGCAGGAACAAAAGTCCAATGAGGCCGATGGCAAGCGGCGCGACGCCGACACCCTTCACCTCAGCCGCGCCGGTGCGGCGGATCGCGGCATAATCCGAGCCGCCGTAAATTGGGCTGTCGCGCATCGCAACAATGCGCGGCAGGACGACATCGCTGCCACTGTCGGCGGCGATGCGGCGCACCGTGCCGCCGGTCGCCTCGGCGAGCGGACGCAGCTTCTCGGTTGTCGAGACCACGTCCTGGAACTCGCGCGGATTCTCCGGCCCGACATTGACGAGCGCCGAAAGCGTGCCGTCGGTCACCCGATAAAGGCCGAGTTCCGAAACTTTCACGTTGGCGCGGGAAAGGCCGGGTTCGGCCGGCGTCAGCGTGGTTGTGATCTCTTTGCCTGAGGGCGTGATGATTTTGACGGGCGGAATCACATCCTTGAGGCTCTGGCGTTCGATAGCGAGTTCGTGGCCCTCCGCCTTGGCGCGCAACGCCTCCTCCTCAAGTTCCGGTTCCTTCATCAGCCAATGCGCCAGCCTGCGCAGCAGAGCGAGATCCGGGCCGCCGCCTTCGAAGCCGCGTGCCCAGAGCCACATCTGGTCGGACAGCAGCAGCGCCACCCTGCCCTTGCCTTCGCGGGAGAGGACGAGGAGCGGCTTGTTGTCCGCACCGGAGAGAATGCTCGTGCCACGTGTGACGTCGGCATTGACTTGCCGGAACCATTGGCTCCAAGCGGGCGGCGTTTCGTCGGAGCCGGGCAGCCCGCGGGTCACCGGATGTTTGGCGCCGTCCGGCGTAATCTCGGCGCGGAACGGACGCTCGGTGACCGTGCCGTCCGGGCGCGCCGGCGAAAGCTCGCCGAGCGGCGTGTAGTAAATCCCCTCCGGCTGCGCGAAATCCGGCCCCGCCGCGATCAGCAGCGCGCCGCCGTTGCGCACGTAGCGCACGATGTTGTCGAGATAGACGGGCGGCAGCACGCTCTGATCCGAATAGCGGTCGAAGATGATGAGATCGAAATCCTTGATCTTCCGGCCGAATAGATCGGCGGTCGGAAAGGCGATCAGCGACAGCTCGTTGATCGGCGTGCCGTCCTGCTTCTCGGGCGGACGCAGAATCGTGAAGTGGACGAGATCGACGTTGGCGTCGGACTTGAGCAGGTTGCGCCACATCCGCTCGCCCTGATGCGGTTCGCCGGAGACGAGCAGGACTTTGAGCTTGTCGCGCACGCCGTCGATCGTCAGCACCGCCTTGTTGTTGACGGTCGTGAGTTCGCCGGGCAGAGCTTGAACTTCGAGTTCGACCACGTTCGGGCCGCCGTGGTCGATGCTGACCGGCACTTTGATAAGCTCGCCGGGCGTGGCGGTGACATCGGCGATCGGATTGCCGTCGCGGCGCACGTGAAGAATCACCGGTGCATTGCTCGGCGGCGCGTCGATGACCCGCAGGCCGATCGTCACGTCCTTGCCGACGATGCCGAAACGCGGCGCATCGACAAGTTCGATGCGGCGGTCATGCTCGCCTTCGTGACCGGTGATGAAGGCATGCAGCGGCGCCTTGAAGCCGAGTGCCGCGGGACTGGCGGGAATGTCGTCAACGTCGCCGTCGGTGACCATGAAAACGCCGCCGACCCGCTCCGCCGGCACGTCGGCAAGCCCCTCGTTCAGGGCCGCGAAGAGCCGCGTCCCGTCTTCCTCGCTGTCGGTACGGCCGCTGTCGATGACGCGAATGTCGACATTGCCGAGCGCTTGCAGGCGCTTCTTGAGTTCGGCCACCGCCTTATCCGTCTGCCGCCAGCGGTTGCCGATGGTTTGGCTGCCGCTGTGATCGACGACGATCGCCACCACGTCCTTAAGGGGTTGGCGGTTCTCCCGCACCAACGAAGGATCGAAGAGCGCGCACAGCACCA
>JASHSW010000133.1 GCA_030038595.1 Methylovirgula sp. | reverse complement strand
GTGATCCCGTCGGCGCCGGCCGCGACGGCGAGCTCGGCGGCGCGCAGCGGATCGGGCACGCCGCCGCCGCGTGCGTTGCGCAGTGTGGCAACATGATCGATATTGACGCCGAGGCGCAGCCGCGTCGCCATCATCCGTTCACTCGTTCGACTTTGCTGACCACGGGCTTCGTCCTGAGCTCGGCGATGACGCCATTCAAATGTTTCAGATCGGCGATTTCTATATCGATGATCATCTCGCGAAAATCCGGCGAGACGATATTGATGGAGATCGTATCGATGTTGGCGCCCATGTCGCCGATCACCGTAGCGATCATTCCCAACGTGCCGGGCTCGTTGATGGCGGTGACCAGGATTCGGGCCGGAAAGAAGCGCTTCTGACCCGCTTCGAGATCCCAGCGCACGTCGAGCCAGCGTTCCGGCTGATCGTCGAAGGCGGTGAGGTCCGGTGACTGAATCGGGTAGATGGTAATCTCTTTGCCGGGCGTCAGGATGGCGACGATGCGGTCGCCGGGCACGGCGCCGCCGTTCGGCGCAAAGCGTACCGGAAGATCCCCGCTGAGACCGTGGATCGGCAGCGCATCGTGTTCGCCGCTGCGCCCCGGGAACTTGAAGACCAGGCTCTCGGCTTTCGGCAACCCAAACCAGCCGTCTTCACCTTCCGGCCGCGGCGGCGGCGTGCCCGGCTTGCGGTCGTCGGAAAAGTCGGGATAGACCGCCTTCACGACGTCGCCCGAGTAGATTTCGCCGCGCCCTACCGCAGCCAGAACGTCGTCGACTCCGGTCCGCGCCAGGCGCGGCAACGCCGCTTTCAGTTTGTCTTCGGCGTAGGGTTTGGCGGCGCGTTCGAAGGCGCGCGTCACGATCTGCCGACCGAGGTTGATATATTGCATTTTCACCGCGTCGCGCGTGGCGCGGCGGATCGCGGCGCGCGCCTTTCCGGTCACCACCAGCTTTTCCCAGACGGCCGGGGGCACCTGGCCTTCGGCGCGCACGATCTCGACTTCGTCGCCGTTCTCCAATTGCGAGCCGAGCGGGGCAATGCGCCCGTTGATCTTGGCGCCTACGGCTGAATTGCCGACATCGGTATGGACGGCGTAGGCGAAATCGATCGGCGTCGCACCGCGCGGCAGGGCGATGAGCACGCCTTTTGGCGTGAAGCAGAAGACCTGATCGGGAAATAGCTCGAGCTTAGTATGTTCGAGGAATTCCTCCGGCGAATCGCCTTCCGCCAGAAGATCGATCGTGCGCTGCAGCCATTGATAGGCGCGGCTCTCCCGGCTGAGCGCCTCGCGGTCGGCGACCCGGCCGTCCTTGTAGAGGGCGTGGGCGGCGATTCCGTAGCGAGCGACGTCGTTCATGTCGTAGGTGCGTACCTGCAGCTCGACGCGCTGCCGCCCCGGGCCGACCACGGTCGTGTGGATCGAACGATAATCGTTCTCCTTCGGCGTCGAAATGTAATCCTTGAAGCGCCCCGGCACGCTCGGCCATTTGGTGTGGACGACGCCGATCACGCGGTAGCAATCCTCGACCTTGTTGACGCAGACGCGGAAGCCGAAAATATCCGACAATTGTTCGAAAGCGATCGATTTGCGCTCCATCTTGCGCCAGATCGAATAGGGCAGCTTTTGGCGTCCTTCGACCGTTGCTTCGATGCCGCGCGCCGAGAGTTCATCGCGCAGTTCCTGCTCGACGCTGGCGATGATCTTCCCGTTCTTCTCTCGGAGGTCGTCGAGCCGCGCCTTGATGGTCGCGGCGGCCTGCGGCATCAGATGCCGAAAGGCGAGTTCCTCGAGCTCGTCGCGCATGGCTTGCATCCCCATCCGCCCGGCAAGCGGCGCATAAATGTCGAGCGTCTCTTCGGCGATGCGCTGCTGCTTCTCGGGCGGCATGAAATGCAGCGTGCGCATGTTGTGGAGACGATCGGCGAGTTTGACGAGCAGGACGCGCACGTCGGCGGCGATGGCCAAAAGCAGCTTGCGAAAGTTTTCGGCCTGGACGGCGCGCTTGGAAACGAGATCGAGGCGCTTGAGTTTGGTCAGCCCGTCGACGAGTCGGCCGATGTCGGGGCCGAAGACCCTGTCGATCTCTTCGCGCGTGGAGTCGGTATCTTCGATCGTATCGTGAAGGACGGCGGCGACGATGGTCGCATCGTCAAGCTTGAGGTCCGTGAGAATCGCGGCGACTTCGAGAGGATGCGAGAAAAACGGGTCGCCGGAGGCACGCTTCTGCGCGCCGTGCGCGCGCATCGCATAGACGTAGGCGCGATCGAGCAGCTCTTCGTCGGCATGCGGGTTATACCGCCGAACGCGTTCGACGAGTTCATATTGCCGCATCATATTTCGTTTCGACGCCATGGGGAGCCTGCGCGGCGGCAAACACGCCAACGCCGCCGCGACCTCTTAGGGGTGCGGCGGCAAGATCCGGGCGCGGATTGTCGCAGCCAAGTGCTGCAAGCCGGATGCCAGCATGGCGTCTGGCGAACTCAGTCGCTGTCTTCTTCCGTCTCGGCCGG
>JASHSW010000132.1 GCA_030038595.1 Methylovirgula sp. | reverse complement strand
TTGATTCCCGGCGTTTCGCGTTCCGGTGCGACATTGACCGCGGCGCTGTTTCGTGACCTGATGCGGCCCGAAGCGGCGCGATTTTCCTTTCTGCTCGGGATTCCGGCCATTGCCGCGGCGGGTTTCAAGGAACTCTACGAGCTGCACAAAGCGCATCTGAGCACGCACGGCTGGTCGGTTCTCGCCTTCGGGCTCGTCGTCGCCTCGCTCTCGGCCTTCGTCGCAATATGGGGACTGATGCGCATCCTCGAGCGGTTTTCCGCGTGGCCGTTCGTGGTTTATCGTTTTCTGCTCGGCGTCCTTCTGCTCGTCGGCGTCTACGCCAATTGGTTCCCCAACTGAAAGGAACCATGTATCGCGAAGCCCGCTTTCTGCCCGCCGGAGAATCGGCGCTCGTCGTCGAGTTCGGAGCGCGCATCGATCCGGCGCTCAACGACCAGGTCCGCGCCCTCGATCGCGCGCTGGCGGCAAACCCGATTGCCGGCGTCGTCGAGACGGTGCCGACCTATCGCTCCTTGATGGTGCATTTCGATCCGCGGCTGCTCTCGACCGCGGCTCTGGTCGAACGTATCCGAAGCTTCGAAGCCGAAGCGCCGATCGAGGAAAAGCCGCCGCGCCATTGGCTAATCCCGGTTTGTTACGAACCGCCGTATGCCGAGGACCTTAGCGAAGTCGCCGCGGCGCTCGGTCTTTCCGCGCCGCGCGTCGCCGAGCTGCACGCCGGCGCGACCTACCGCGTCTATATGTACGGATTTGCGCCGGGCTATGTATTCCTGGGCGGCCTGCCGGTGGAACTGGCAATCTCACGCCGGCCGCAGCCGCGTCCGCCCGTGCCGGCAGGCTCCCTGCTGATTGCCGGCGGACAGGCGCTCATCGCCGGCATTTCGATGCCGACCGGGTGGTATAACCTCGGCTGCACCCCGACCATCCTCTTCGACTGGAAACGCGATCCGCCGGCTTCGATCGACATCGGCGACACGGTGCAGTTTGAGCCCGTCGAGGCGGCGCAGTTTGCCACTTTGCAGCAAGCCGCTGCGCAAGGCCGGACCGTGGCGCGGCAGAAAGCATGAGATGCCGGGGGCTCTGCGGATTCTGCGTGCCGGATTCGGCGCGACGATTCAGGACGGAGGGCGTCACGGCCAGCTCCGTTACGGCATAACGCCTGCCGGCCCGATGGATTGGCGCGCCTTCCGGACCGCCAATCTCGCCCTCGGCAACCATGCCGAGCGGGCTGCCGCGGTGGAAATCGGCGTTGGCGGGATCGAGGTCTTCTGCGCGACGACGACACCGATCGGCGTCGCATTTTGCGGCGGCGGTTTTTCCTGGCGACGCGACGGGCGACAAGTCGGTTGCGCGGCACGTCTGATCTTGCGGCCGGGCGAGACATTGACGGCGCATCCCGGCAGGCACGGAGTTTTCGCCTATCTTGCCGTTTCCGGCGGCCTCGCTACGCCCGTCGAACTCGGCAGCCGCGCCACCCATACGCGTTCCGGCATCGGCGGCATCGACGGGCGGATGTTGCGGGACGGCGATCTATTGCCTCTGTTTGCAGGCGGATGGCCGTTCGGCGAGGCGCGGATCTCGGCACCTTGGCTCGACGGCGATCCCGCGCCGGTGCGCGTGGTTCTCGGGCCGCAGGACGATTATTTCGGCGCGGCCGCGCTCAACGCCTTCTTCGGCGCAGAATTTCGACTGACGGCAGGCGACCGCATGGCATATCGGCTCGAGGGGCCGGAAATTGCCCACGAGCGCGGCTTTAACATCGTTTCCGACGGCATCGCGCTCGGTGCCATCCAGATTGCCGGCGACAGAAAGCCGCTGATCCTCATGGCCGACCATCCGCCGACGGGCGGCTATCCCAAACTGGGCCACGTCATCCGCGCCGACATCGGTCGGCTCGCACAATTGCGTCCGGGGGAGACCTGCCGTTTCCTGCCTGTAGGCGTGGAAGAGGCGCGCGCGGCCTGGCTTGCCTGCGAGAACGCCGTCGCTGCGACGTCGCGCCACTTGCGCCCCTTGCAATCGGCGCCGCATTTCGGCGGGCGGTCGCCTTAAGAGGATCAAGCACTTGCGGTTGCAAAGGAGACGCGTTGACTAGGTTCCGGCAAACCGGCTACACCGCGCGGTCTCTTGCAATCTATTGACATAGATTGTGATTTGCTCGCCCGAACCATTCTAACTTATTGACTTTCAGCGACTTAGATGGGGGAAACGGGTGCTGGCCGGAGCAATGCATCAAGTAAGCCCCGAAATTCGCATGACGGTGTTCACGCCTCTGCAAAGGGCTTGGCATTTTCGGGAACTGATCCGCGCCGTCGTCCGGCGCGAACTGGCGGCGCGGTTTCGCGGCTCGATCCTTGGCTGGCTTTGGGCGATCTTCGGGCCGCTTTTGATGCTGACGATCTACACCTTCGTGTTCTCCAGCGCCATTGGCATTCGCACCGCCGCCTCCGCCAAAGGCATCAGCAATTATTCGCTGACGATATTCGTCGGGCTGATCGTCTTCAATCTGTTCAGCGAGGTCGCCTATCGCGCCCCGGCGCTGTTGCACGAAAACGCGAACTTCATCAAAAAGTCGATCTTCCCGAGCGAGACGCTCGCCTGGACCGCAACCATCCGCGCCATCGTCTACGCGGGGATCAGTTTCGCCGTGCTGCTCGTCTTCGAGCTGGTTTTGGTGCATTGGCTGCCGCTGACGTTCTTTCTCCTGCCGCTGGTGGTCATTCCGTTTGTTCTCTTCCTGCTCGGGGTAAGCTGGTTCCTCATGGCGCTCGGATCGTTTACCCGCGACGTGACGCATCTGATGGCCTCGATCGTTCCGGTTTTCATGTTTGCGACGCCGATCTTCTATTCGGTCAACGATGCGCCGAAGACGCTGCGCATTTTCTTGAGGTGCAATATCATCGGCGACTACGTCGAGATGGTGCGCGATGTCGTGCTCTACGACATTTTGCCCAATCCGTTCCTCTACATAGGTACCGTCCTTGTCTCGCTTCT
>JASHSW010000131.1 GCA_030038595.1 Methylovirgula sp. | reverse complement strand
ATTTATGCCTGGACGCCGGCCGAACAATCGGCGCGGCCCGAGGGCGGCGAGATTCAGGTGGCGCGGCTTCTCTTCGATCTCATCGAAACCCGTTGCGCGGGCGCAGCGCGGCGCGATCGGCAAGCCGTCGGGATCGGCCAATGAACCGCGATCCGCGCCTGACGCCGGCGCGTCCCGATCTTGCCGCGGCGCACTTGCGCGGTGAGGTCGAGGCGGCGCGCTACGTGACGGGCCGCCCCATGCATCTGCGCGTCGGCATCGCCGATCTTCGCCGCGAGCCATCGGCTTCGGCCCGGCTCGACACGCAGGCGCTCCATGGCGAAGAAGTGATGCTCTACGAGCAGCGCAACGGATGGGCTTGGGTGCAGCTCGCCGGCGACGGTTACGTCGGCTATCTGTTGGCCGACGCGCTCGCCGAAGGGCCAGGCAAGACGACGCATCGCATCTTCGTCAGCCGCAGCTTCGTCTATTCGGCCGCGGATATGAAGGCGCCGGTTCTTGCCGCGTTGCCGCTCGGAGCTCGCGTAAACGTAGAGGATGAAGAAGGCGGGTTTGCAAGACTCGCCGCCGGCGGTTTCGTGTTCGCGCCGCATCTTAAACCGGCCGCCGGTGAAAATCCGAAGGATTTCGTTGCCGTAGCCGAAGGATTTCTCGGTTCGCCTTATCTCTGGGGCGGCAAATCGAGCCTCGGAATCGACTGCTCCGGCCTCGTGCAGATCGCGCTCGGGGCGACCGGCATTGCCGCGCCGCGCGATACGGATTTGCAGGAGCGCGCGCTGGGCGTGGCGCTACCGGTTCGCGGCGAACTTGAAGATCTGCGGCGTGGCGACCTCGTCTTTTGGAAAGGTCACGTCGGCATGCTGCGCGACGCGCAAACATTGCTCCACGCCAACGCGCATCATATGGCGGTCTCCTCCGAACCTCTGGCCCTCGCCCGCGACCGCGTCCGCCAGAATGGCGGCGGCGAAATCGCCTCGATCCGGCGGCTGTGATCTTTGTTCTCGCGCAGAGAGAGAATCGCCGCATCTAACCGAGATTGCTCGGCCCGAAAGGCCGCGGAAAAAGCTCCGCGAACGGCACGCTCGCGCGTACGCCGCCCGGCCCGGCGCTATGAACCTGCGTATCCGGCATCGCAAATTCAAAAATTCTTTGCCGGCAGGCCCCGCAGGGCATCAGCGGCTCGGAGCTATCGGCAAGAATGAGAATTGCGGCGATCCGCCGTTCGTCGGCGGCAACCATCGCGGCGATCGCGCCGGCTTCGGCACAGGTGCCCACGGGATAGGCGGCGTTCTCGACGTTGGCGGCGGAAAAGACCGTGCCGGAGGCGGCGCGGACCGCGGCGCCGACCGCAAACCCCGAATAGGGCGCATAGGCATTTTTGCGCGCCGCAGCGGCGGCCGCGAAGAGTTCGTCCAAGGCTTTCGTGGACTTCATCGGAGAGTTCCCTTAATCGCTTCGGAGCCGTATCATAACCGATATAGCTTTCGTCCGATTCGGGGGCGCCTAATGAGCAAAGAAGCGCACGTCGCAGTCGAGATCCAGCTTCCCAACGGCGGCACGTTCGGGCCGCAGGAACTCGCCTTGATCGAGGCCATCCGGGCACAGCGCTCCATCATCGGCGCGAGTCGCGCCCTCGGCCTCTCGTATCGCAAATGCTGGCTCGATTCCGATGCCTTGAATCGCACCTTCGAGAGTACCGTCATCGCGACGTTCCCGGGCCGCCGCGGCGGCGGGGCCGAGATTACGCCGTTCGGCGAGCGGCTCGTCGCACTTTACCGCTCAATCGAGCGGCACGCCGGCGCCGCCGCCAAACTCTCGCTCAGCGAATTCACCGGGTCTCTCGATTGGTCGTTCGATCCGAAGGCCAAGGCCGTGGGCACGGGGGGCGATCTTGGCTGAGGTCGGAGATGGCGACCGCCTTGATCATTGCCCAAGCCTTGAGGCCCGGAACAAGGGCTAGTCGCTCCACCGATTCCCGCGTGATCAGCGCATGCAGCCGCGTCGCGCCGAGATCGAAGGTGGCGCACACATAGGGCGGCTGCAAGAATTCGAGCTCGACGATCTCGCCCGGCAGACGGTTGATGATCGAGACGTCCATCGGCCGCGATAGAGCCACCGACACGTCGCGGGCGTCGATCCGAATCTTTACCGCCGAATCGATCGGCAGACCGACGCGCGGTACGCGCAGCTCGCCGTCGGCGAAGAACAGCGTGGTCATGCCTAGATCGGCGTCATGGCGCAGCACGCGCGCCAAGACCATCGTCTTGAGCCGCGGCGGCACAGCGGCCGGCGTGAAAACCCGGTTCTTCGGCGCCTCGAACATGCGCCGCAGGATCGCCCCGCCGCTTCGCCGCTGTCAATTCCGTCGGCGCCCCCTGCGCAATTCCCAAACCGGCGCGATTCGGCTATGGGCAATTGTCAAGAATAACACCATATCTCGTCGGCGTAGCGCCGGTGCGGCACCGGCGAGCGGTCGCGATCACCTTTGCAGAATTGCGATGCGGGCGGAATACGTTCCTCAACGCTATGATATTAAAGGATGTTGTGGTGCGGGCTTGGCTGCGGCCGATCTTGCCCCGCGTCGCTCCGAAACGCGCCGGAGACGCCTAGAGATCGAATCGGAACAGGTATGAATTTACGCAACATCGCCATCATCGCGCACGTCGACACGGGCAAGACCACGCTCGTCGATCGCCTGCTGCAGCAATCGGGCGCATTTCGGGATAACCAGCGTGTCGGCGAACGCGTCATGGATTCGAACGATCTCGAGCGCGAGCGCGGCATCACGATCATGGCCAAGGTGACCTCGGTCGCCTGGAAAGACGCGCGCATCAATATCGTCGATACGCCCGGCCATGCGGATTTCGGCGGCGAGGTCGAGCGCATCCTGTCGATGGTCGATGGCGCCATCGTGCTTGTCGATGCCTCCGAGGGACCGATGCCGCAAACCAAATTCGTCGTCGGCAAGGCGCTGAAGATCGGCCTGAAGCCGATCGTCGCGCTGAACAAGGTCGACCGGCCCGACGCGCGGGTGACCGAAGTGGTCAACGAGGTCTTCGACCTCTTCGCCGCGCTGGACGCCACCGACGAGCAGCTTGATTTTCCAATTCTCTACGGCTCGGCCAAACAGGGTTGGATGGCCGAGAGTCCGGACGGCCCCAAGCAAGGCATGGGGCCGCTCTTCGATCTCGTCCTGCGTCACGTTCCGGCGCCAGCCGTCGAAGAAGGCGGCTTCCGGATGCTCGGCACGCTCCTCGAAGCCAATCCTTATCTCGGCCGGCTCATTACCGGACGCATCTTTGCCGGTAGCATCCAACCCAATCAGGCGGTGAAAGTGCTCGACCGCACGGGTGCGGTGGTCGAGCAGGGCCGCGTCTCCAAGATCCTCGCCTTTCGCGGCATCGAGCGCACCCCGATCGATGTGGCCGAAGCCGGCGACATCGTCGCCATCGCCGGCCTCGAGAAATTCAACGTCGCCGACACGCTGGCGGCGCCGGAGGTGGTCGAGCCGCTGCAGGCGCAGCCGATCGATCCGCCGACGTTGTCGATGACTTTCCTTGTCAACGATTCCCCGTTCGCAGGCACGGAAGGCGACAAGGTCACGAGCCGCGTCATCCGCGAGCGCCTCTACAAAGAGGCGGAGGGCAACGTCGCGCTGCGGGTCGAGGATTCCGGGGAATCCGATTCGTTCATCGTTTCAGGCCGCGGCGAATTGCAGCTCGCAATCCTGATCGAGACCATGCGCCGCGAAGGATTCGAGCTCGGCGTGTCGCGGCCGAAGGTCGTCTTCGAGAAGGACGAGGCGACGAGCGAGCTCATGGAGCCCGTCGAAGAAGTCGTCATCGATGTCGATGAGGAATTTTCAGGCGTCGTCGTGCAGAAGATGGCCGAGCGCAAGGCGGAGATGATCGAGATGCGGCCCTCGGGCGGCGACCGTCTGCGTCTTGTTTTCCACGCACCGACGCGCGGCCTCATCGGCTATCAGGGCGAGTTGCTCACCGACACGCGCGGTACCGCGGTGATGAACCGACTCTTCCATGCCTACGCGCCTTTCAAGGGTGAGATTGCGGGACGCCGCACCGGCGTGCTGATCTCCAACGATCAAGGCGAATCCGTCGCCTATGCGATGTGGAAGCTCGAAGACCGCGGCCCGATGATGATCGAGCCGGGCGTCAAGGTCTATCGCGGCATGATCGTCGGCGAGCATACGCGCGACAATGATCTCGAAATCAATGTGCTGAAGGGCAAGCAGCTTACCAATATCCGCACCCATTCCAAGGACGAGGCGGTGCGGCTGACGCCGCCGATCCAGATGACGCTCGAAAAGGCGCTTGCCTATATCGAAGACGACGAGCTCGTCGAAGTGACGCCGAAGTCGATCAGGCTGCGCAAGATGCTGCTCGATCCGAACGAGCGCAAGCGGGCGGTCAGGGCGAAAGAGAGCGCGGCGTAACCGCAAGCTCCCTCATGCTTCGAGGCTCGCTTCGCTCGCACTCAGGCTGAGGGCCTCACCCGCCCTTAAAGACGAAGCTACCGGCAGTCCCTTCGCCGATCGTCGCCATTCACTGCGCTTGCAACGGCGGCTGGAACGATCTGAAAGAGCCGTTCATGCCTCACTTTCCGCCCAGCCGCATCGTCTGCCTCACGGAAGAGACCGTCGAGACGCTCTATCTCCTCGGCGAAGAAGATCGCATTGTTGGCGTCTCCGGCTATGCGGTGCGCCCACCTCGCGTGCGAAAGGAAAAACCCCGCGTATCCGCCTTCATCTCGGCCGACATTCCAAAGATCCTTGCGCTCGAGCCTGACCTGGTCCTGTGTTTTTCCGATCTGCAAGGCGAGATCGCCACGGACCTGATCCGCGCCGGCGTCGAAGTGCACGTCTTCAACCAGCGCGATGTGGCGGGTATCCTGGCGATGATCCGCACGCTCGGAGCGCTGGTGGGGCAGCCGGAGAAAGCAACGACGTGCGCCGATTCTCTGGCGCGGCATCTCGACGAGGTGGCCGCAGCGAGCTGCGGCAAACCGCGTCCGCGTGTCTATTTCGAGGAATGGGACGACCCGCTGATCACCGGCATCGGCTGGGTCTCGGAACTGATCGAGATCGCCGGCGGCAAGGACGTCTTTCCGCATCTGCGCAAGGAAAAATCGGCCAAGGATCGAATCGTCGCGCCCGCAGCCGTCGTCGCCGCTTCGCCCGACGTGATCCTTGCGTCGTGGTGCGGCAAGAAGGTCGTGCCTGAAAAGATCCGCGCGCGCCCGGGCTTCGATCGCATTCCCGCCGTGCGCGACAATCGGATCGTCGAGATCAAATCGGCGCTGATCCTGCAACCGGGACCCGCCGCACTCACCGACGGGCTCGATGCCATCGTCGCCGCGCTGCACGGCTTGCCCTAACGCGGCCGCGATCACGCCAGGCCGAGGCTTGCCTTCAACGAGGTGCGATTGGGTCGGAGAAGATCGGCGAGCGTATATTGGTCGAGCACCGTGAAGAAAGCTTGGAGCGCTTCGCGCAGCAGATGTTGAAGTCGGCAAGGGCCATCGATTCGGCACTCCGGCCCCGACACAAAACAATCGGCCAATGCCACGTCGTCTTCGGTGTGCCGCACCACTTCGCCGATGCCGATCTCGTGCGGAGATTTGGCGAGCTTGAGGCCGCCGCCGCGACCGCGCAGCGTGGCGACATAGCCGCATTTGGCGAGCGTCTGGACCACCTTCATGAGATGAGTCTCCGAGATGCCGTAGGCCATGGCAATCTCGCGAATCGAACTTAATCGCTCCGACCGCAGCCCGAGATAGATCAGGACCCGCAGGGAATAGTCGGTATAGTGGGTGAGCCGCATGCGATTGTTCCCCTTGTCGGCCTAGGATTGCATCGACCTCTTCCGCGCATAATTCTGCCCGTCACAATTCTGCAGCCTTGCCGGCGGCCTTCATGGGTGGCCGCGCTGGATCCTATATGTCTGCGTAATCATGGGCTTACCTCGAACCGCTCCAACCCGGCGCGAGCCCCTGACCGGCGAATACAAATCCCGGTCATATCGTATCCGAATTACCCCGCCGCCTCCCCTGCGGCGACCCAACGCCGGACAAGAAGGAGGCGCCAAGGCCAGCCCGTGCCGGCCGCCCCATGGCTGCCGTTGCGGTAAGGCGCACGTCAGACCAAGAAATGGCCAGAATCTGCCGTTTGCTCAGGCAACTTGGCGCGAGATGCGACTGACCGTTGCAAGAAAGCACCGCCTCCCCGAAAAGCAAATGGAAACAGCGCAGCTTAATTGAATGCTACGCAGCAATATGTTCCTTTGTGACAAAGGCCGGGCTTTGATTGGGGGCAAAACATGACTTTTTTGCGCGGTTCTTCCCTTGCGTTGGCGTTCTTCGCCGGCATGATTATGACGAGCGGATACGCGATAGCCGCCGATCTGCCAAACACCAAAAGTCCGGCCCCGCCCCCGCCGCCTCCATCCTGGTGGTCGACGGTCACGGTCAACGGCGAGATCGATGCCGGCATCACCGGAAATTTCGACGATCCTTCCAGCGGCCTGAACTGGGGCCATCTGTTTACCGACAAGTCGAACGAACCGATGTTCAACCAGGGCCTGCTTACCGTGCAGCGGCCGATCGATTCCTCGAAGCCGGTTTATGACGTCGGCTTCGCGTTCCAGGTCATGTACGGCTCGGACGCCCGCTTCGTTCACTATCTCGGCGAATGCGAATATTGCATCAACAGCCTCTATCAGGTCTCGCTCGTCGAGGCTTACGTTCAGGCGCATACGCCGTGGGTCTTCCCCGGCGGTATCGACTTCAAAGCCGGTCAGTGGCCGACGCTGGAAGGCGCAGAGGTCATCGAATCCGACCTGAACCTCTTCTATTCGCACTCCTACATCTTCAATTACACCGAGCCTTTCCAGGATACCGGTGTGTTGGCGATCGCCCATGTCAATCCGACGGTTGACCTCTATGCATCGGTCGTCAGCGGCGAGAACACGAGCATTGGTTTCCCGTACGGCGACAACAACACTGCGCCGGCCTTCGAGGGCGGTATTGGGCTGAACAAGTTGGGCCCCGGCGGCGCCGTCACCGTGCTGGCCACCACCCACATTGGGCCGGAAGATCCCTATTACGCGCGCGGCGTGGAACCCAACGGCGCAGGTCAGGTGCCGGCGACTTATCCGGGATGCGGCGGTGGGACCTGCGGCAACAGCATACTGCGCTATGCCAATGATCTCGTGGTGACGTGGACAGCGACCGATAAGCTGACCCTGACCCTCGAGGGCAATTACACGCGGGACGATGGGATTCAGGACGAAACCTACGGCGCCGCCGGCTATGCCTCGTACCAGACGCCGATCGATTGGCTGAAGATCAACGGCCGCGCCGAAGTGCTGCGCGACGAAACAGGTGCGATCGTGGCTGCCTTTCCTGGCAACTTCGATTTCGTGAACGTCGAACACGGCTACCTGAACACCTCGATCATCGACCCCGTAGGAACGACATATTTCGAGATTACCGGCGGCCTGAATATCACGCCGCCCGTTCCCTCATCTATCCCGTTCCTCAAAGCGGTGATCTTCCGGCCAGAGGTGCGCTACGATGCGTCCTTGAACGGCACGACGCCCTTCGACGTTCAATCGGCGACCGGCGCTGGTATTAAAAGCGATCAAGTCACGGTCGGCGGCGACGTCATCTTGAAGTTCTGATCGAACCGGGGTTGATCCAAACAAAACGCCGGCCTTTGGGCCGGCGTTTTTCGTTGATGGCTGCGCTCGCCCTCGCGTCTTCGTCTGCTCCAAGCGGATAAGCGACGCCTCGCGCCCAGTTCGAGCGCAGAGGCGCGCGTCCTATGTTCAGTGGTGAATGTGGATGCGGCGGACCTTCAGGTCGTGGCGCATGAGGCCGCGGATCAGCGCATAGACGAGATAGGAAAAATAGCCGACCAGGACGGCCGATCCAAATACGAAGTCGAACGCCATATGCCTTCGCTCCCCTCGTGCAGCCGCTTCCCAAGCATATTCGAGGCCGTGGGCGGGCTGCGCATCGCGCGATCGTAGTGGATTTCCTCGCCTTCCCGTTTCAAGTCTTTGGCAACGCGCGATCTGCAGGAAAGTTCAGCAGACACTATGGATCTTTCTCGCGACCGAAGCGACTGGGAGCGTCCGCCGCGAATTGACGTGAGGCCTCCTCGGCGCCCTACCGTTGTCGCGCACGCCCTTATATCACATGAAGGGGCGGCGGCGCATCATCCGCAACACGGCAGCAACCACGCGACAACCCATAAAAAAGCGCTCCCTTGTGGGGAGCGCTAAGTTTGGGAGGAGGAGTTTGGTTCACACGGAGTAATACATATCGAATTCGACGGGGTGGGGGGTCATTTCGAAGCGCAGGACCTCGCCCATTTTGAGTTCGATATAGCTGTCGATGAAATCGTCGTCGAAGACGCCGCCGGCTTTGAGGAAGCTGCGGTCCTTGTCGAGGTTGGTGAGCGCCTCGCGCAGCGAGCCGCACACCGTCGGGATCTTTTTCAGCTCCTTGGG
>JASHSW010000130.1 GCA_030038595.1 Methylovirgula sp. | reverse complement strand
GAGCTTGTCGAGCATCTCTACGATCAGGACTTCGACCGCGACTCCAACACGATCGAAGTCTTCGTCGGGCGGCTGCGCAAAAAACTCGGCATCGATATCATCAAGACCATGCGCGGGCTCGGTTACGTCGTCGCCGAGCCCGAAAACGTGGCGGGAAAGTCCGCCGCCGGCTCCGATCGGCGTGATGCGCGCTGATCCGCGAACTTGGTCGATTGCCGCGCGGCTGTTCTTTTCCGCCGCCGTTCTAAGCACGGCGATTCTGCTCGTCGCCGGCATCGGGCTCTCGGCCCTCTATCGCAGTTCGGCGGAGGCGCGTTTCGATGAACGGCTGGGCGTCTATTTGCGGGCACTCGTCGCCGACATCGCTTCGCCCTCGGAAGAGAACCGCTCGGAGCCTTTCGCGCTCGGCGAGCCGCAATTCGAAATCGCCCTCTCCGGCTGGTATTGGCAGATCACCCGGCTCGACGGCGCCAATCCGGACATCAAGAGTTCGCGCTCGCTATTTGCGGCGCGGTTGCCGCGATTGGCGGATAAAGGGATCGCGGCGGGCGTCGGCGGGGCGCGCAAGGGCTACGTTACCGGCCCCGACGACCGCCTCCTGCGTATGGTCGAGCGGGTCATCGATGTAGGCGATCAGGGCATCTATCTCGTGCAAGTGGCGGCGACCACGGCGCCCATGGAATCGGAAATCGCCGGGTTTGAAATCGCCCTCGTGATTACCTTCACGTTGTTGGCCGCTGCGCTGGTCGGCTCGACCGCGCTGCAACTGCGCTATGGGCTTGAGCCGCTGCGCCGCCTTCAGGAAGCGGTCGCCTCGATCCGGCGCGGCGAGCGGGAGAAGATCACCGGCGAGTTTCCGCCCGATATCGCGCCGCTCGCCTCCGAACTCAATCTGTTGCTTGCCGCCAATCGCGAGGTGGTGGAGCGCGCTCGCACCCAGGTGGGCAATCTCGCCCACGCTTTGAAGACGCCGCTCAGCGTCATCATCAACGAAGCCGCGGCGGATAAAAGCGCGCTCTCCGCCAAGGTGCGCGAGCAGGCGGCGATCATGCGCGATCAGGTGACCTATTATCTCGATCGCGCCCGCGCCGCCGTGCGGGTGCGCGTGCTCGGCAATATGGCCGATGTCGCCGTGGTCGCCGCGGCGCTGGTACGTACCTTCGAGAAGATCTACCGCGACCGCGGCATCGTCTTCACGGTCACGGTGCGAGGCCGGGTGCGGTTCAAGGGCGAGCGCCAGGATCTCGAAGAAATGATCGGCAACCTGGTCGACAACGCCGGTAAATGGGCAAAACAAACCGTGACGATCGAGATCGCTCCGGTCGCGGTCGGTCTGCAAGGGCAGCGTCTGTTTCGCGTCATCATCGACGACGACGGGGTGGGACTCGCGCCTGAGCAGCGCGAAGCGGCGATGCGGCGCGGGCGGCGGCTCGACGAGACGCGCCCCGGCTCCGGGCTTGGACTGTCGATTGTGGTCGACCTCGCCGCCCTCTATGGCGGTGCGCTCAAACTCGACGCCAGCCCGATGGGCGGTCTGCGCGCCGAGCTCGAACTGCCGGCGGCGGCCTGAAGCTGAAACTTAAGAAGCCTACCTAAGTTGACGGCGTTTCTAGAGAAATCGAAGGCAGCGGCCCTATATTGGAAACGCCGAACGTGACGAAATTCCCTCCCGGAGCGGTGAGAAATGCTCTACAGCAGGGCGCCGCGAAATCGCCGCCGGCCCGGCGGACCCATCGTCGCGACATACGATAAAGCAAGAACTTCAAGCGTATCAGCGTCGAGGACGCGCTCACAAGGAACGGCATGCTCTGGGGCATATTCGCGCTTTTGACCGGCATCGCCGTGCTCGCCGTGCTTTGGCCGCTCGCCAAGCCGGTGCGCAAAGCGGCTTCTCCCGACGTCGCCTTTTATCGCGCCAAACTTGAGGAAATCGAGCGCGACGCCGAGCTCGCCGCGATCTCGCCGCAAGACGCGGAAGCGGCGAAGACCGAAGCCGCGCGCCAGCTGCTCGCCGCCGCCGAGAAGGACGAACCCAAACCGACCTTCGGCGCCTCGCCGATGCGGCCGCGGCTCGTCGCGATCGTCGCGCTCGTCTTCGTTCCCGGTTTGGCGCTCGGCCTCTACGGCTACCTCGGCCATCCCGATTGGCCGGACGAGCCGCTCGAAGCGCGCCTCAATGCCCCGGCGGAATCGATGGATATCAATGCCGCAATCGCCAAAGTCGAGGCGCATCTCGCCCAACATCCGGACGACGGTTTGGGTTACGAAGTCCTGGTGCCCGCCTATTTGCGTCTCGGGCGCATCGAAGACGCGGTGCACGCGGCGCAGATGGCGTTGCAAAAGCTTGGCGACAATCCGCAGCGGCTCACCGCCTACGGCGAGACGCTCGTCTTCGCCAACGACGGAATCGTGACCGAACAGGCGCGCCAGCTCTTCGTGCGGGCGCTGGCTGCCGGCTCGGAGCCGAAGGCGCTCTTCTTTCTAGGCCTCGCCGCTTCGCAAGAGGGCGACAAGACGACGGCTCGCAATTACTGGCAAAAACTTTTGGCGCAATCGCCGCCGGATGCACCTTGGCGTTCCGACCTTACGGCGCGACTTGCGGCGCTTTCCCAGCAAAGCGCCGCGCCCGATCCGGCTGCGGCGATCGCCGCTCTGCCGCCCGCCGAGCGCGCGGCGGCGATCGGGGCGATGATCGACAGGTTGGCGGCGCGGCTTGCCGAAAATGGCCAAGACATCGAAGGCTGGCTCCGACTCGTGCGCGCCTATAAGGTCATGAACGAGATCGACAAGGCGCGCGCGGCGCTGGCCACCGCGCGGCGCGATTTCGGCGGCAATGCCGCGGCGACGGCGCGGCTCGACGCGTTGGCGCATGAACTCGGGCTGAATTCATGACGCGGCGCAGGAAACGCCTTGCTTTGATCCTTTCGGCGCTTGTCGTCTTCGGCAGCGGGCTTGGGCTGGTCCTCTATTCGCTGCGCGACAACATCGTCTTCTTCTACGGCCCGAGCGAAGTCTACGCGAAAGATCTTCCGCCCGGCACGCGGCTTAGGATCGGCGGTCTCGTCAAACAGGGTTCGCTCACCCGTCAGGGAATGCGCGTGCATTTCGAAGTGACCGACGGCAGGCGCGAGATCCCGGTAACCTATAGCGGCCCGCTGCCCGATCTCTTCCGCGAAGGACAAGGCGTCGTGGCCGAAGGCGTGCTCGGCGCCTCGGGCATGACGGCCTCGACCATTCTCGCCAAGCATGACGAGCGCTATATGCCGCGCGAGGTGGTCGATGCCCTGAAGAAGGCCGGCCG
>JASHSW010000129.1 GCA_030038595.1 Methylovirgula sp. | reverse complement strand
GGGTGCTTGTCAATTCGCTTGTGGACAAAAGGCGCGCTGGCGGCAGCGGTCCGAGGTTGCGGATAAGGTCTCTTGGATTTCCGGAGAGTGATGGAGAAGTGCCATGTCGGGAAGCGTCAACAAAGTCATTTTGATCGGCAATTTGGGCCGTGATCCCGAAGTGCGGCGGTTGAACTCGGGCGATTCCGTGGTCAGTTTCAGCCTGGCGACGACGGATTCCTGGCGCGACAAGGCGACCGGCGAGCGCAAGGAGCGCACCGAGTGGCACAATGTCGTCATCTACAACGAAAATCTCGGCAAGATCGCCGAGCAATATTGCAAGAAGGGTTCGAAGATCTATCTCGAGGGCCAGTTGCAGACGCGCGAATATACCGACCGCGACGGCAATCAGCGCAGGACCACGGAAGTCGTGCTGCAGCGGTTCCGCGGCGAGCTCACGCTGCTCGACAGCCGCGGCGGGGCGCGCTCCGAGGCGCCCGAGGAGCGCGACGCGCCGGAGAGCGCCGGCAATTTCGGTCGTTCCTCGCCGATGGAAACCGAAAAACGCCCCGGCCGCGTCTCGGAAATGATCGACGACGATATTCCGTTCTAGACGGCGACCTTCGGCATAGAACCTCGCATTGCGAGGAGCCAACGGGTCCGGCCTTTGGCCGGCGCGAGGACAGGCGCCGCGACGAAGCGATCCGGTGAACCTGGGTCGCTTCGCCACGCTCGAAAATGACGCCCGGTCTTCTTTTCGATCGAGGTTTTTGCGGGCTTTCCCGAAGGTCCGCCCCAAGCACCTGTGCGCATCTTGAGCCGACAGCGTAAATGGTTGAAAAAACACGTAATTTTAGACTCGCTTCGGCGTGGCGCAACTGGCAATTCGCGGCCGATTCGCCTATATTGAAAACACAATTTTCCAACCTTCTGGATTGACCTTCCTTGGCCACTGAAGACGACACCGGAAGAGCTCCTGGCTCCGACGTCCGGCCGGTTTCCATTTCCGACGAAATGCGCCGCAGCTATCTCGATTACGCGATGAGCGTGATCGTCAGCCGCGCCCTGCCCGACGTGCGCGACGGATTGAAGCCGGTGCATCGGCGCATTCTCTATTCGATGTACGAGAACAACTACACGCCGGATCGCGCCTACAACAAATCGGCGCGCGTCACCGGCGACACGATGGGCAAATACCATCCGCACGGCAATCTGGCGATCTACGACGCGCTGGTGCGCATGGCGCAGTCGTTCTCGATGCGCCTGCCGTTGATCGACGGCCAGGGCAATTTCGGCTCGGTCGACGGCGATCCGCCCGCCGCCGAGCGCTATACGGAAGTGCGGCTTGCCACCGCCGCCATTCCGCTCCTCGACGATCTCGACGCCGAGACGGTCGATTTTCAGCCCAACTACGACGGGCGCGAGCGCGAGCCCGTGGTTCTGCCCGCCAAATATCCCAACCTGCTCGTCAACGGCGCCGGCGGAATCGCGGTCGGCATGGCAACCAATATCCCGCCGCATAATCTCGGCGAAGTCATCGACGCGGTCATCGCGCTCATCGACCGGCCGGACATTTCCATCGAAGATCTGCTGGCGATCATTCCAGGTCCGGATTTTCCCACCGGCGGAACGATCCTCGGCCGCGCTGGCATCCGCGCCGCCTATCATCTTGGGCGCGGGTCGATCCTGGTGCGCGCCAAGGTCGAAATCGAGGAGATCCGCAAAGAGCGCGAGGCGCTGATCGTCACCGAGATCCCCTATCAGGTCAACAAAGCGGTGCTGCTCGAACGCATCGCCGAACTCGTGCGCGACAAGAAGATCGAAGGCATCGCCGACTTGCGCGACGAATCCGACCGCGACGGCATGCGCATTGTCATCGAATTGAAGCGCGACGCCGTGGCCGATGTGGTGCTGAACCAGCTATGGCGCTTCACGGCGCTGCAGTCGGCGTTCCCGGCCAATATGATAGCGCTCAACGGCGGCCGGCCCGAGACGCTAACGCTCAAGGATTTCTTGACGGCCTTCGTCGATTTCCGCGAGGAAGTTGTCACCCGGCGCACCAAGTTCAAGCTCAACAAAGCGCGCGACGCGGCGCATCTCCAGGTCGGGCTGGCAATTGCCGTCGCCAACATCGACGAGGTGGTGCGCCTGATCCGCTCTTCGCCCGACACGGCTGCGGCGCGCGAAGCATTGATGAGCCGCGAATGGCCGGCGCACGACATGGCGCCGCTCGTTGCGCTCATCGCCGATCTGCGCCATGCGCTTTCCGAAACCGGCACTTGCCGCCTATCCGAGACGCAGGCGCGCGGGATTCTCGATTTGCGCCTGCAAAGGCTCACCGCGCTGGGCCGCGAGGAGATCGCCGAGGCGCTGCAAAAACTCGCCGCCGAGATCACCGATTACCTCGACATTTTGCGCTCGCGCGCGCGTGTGCTGACGATCATCAAGGACGAACTCGCGGCAATCAAGGCGGCGCACGCCACGCCGCGCCGCACCGCGATCCTCGACAGCGACACCGACGCCGAATTCGAGGATGAAGACCTGATCCAGCGCGAGGACATGGTGGTCACCGTCTCGCATGCCGGCTACATCAAGCGCGTGCCGCTTTCGACCTATCGCGCCCAACGGCGCGGCGGCAAGGGCCGCGCCGGCATGCAGACGCGCGACGAGGATTTCGTCGCCCGGCTGTTCATCGCCTCGACGCATACGCCGGTTCTGTTCTTCTCCTCGCTCGGCCAGGTCTATAAGGAGAAGGTGTGGCGGATGCCGCTCGCCGCCCCGCAAGCGCGCGGCAAGGCGCTCGTCAACATCCTGCCGCTCGAACAGGGCGAGCGGATCACGACCATCATGCCGCTGCCCGAAGACGAATCGCAGTGGGAGAAGCTCGACGTGATGTTCGCGACGACCGGCGGAACCGTGCGGCGCAACAAGCTCTCCGACTTCACGCAAGTCAATCGCTCCGGCAAGATCGCCATGCGTCTCGACGCCGGCGAGGAAATCGTCGACGTGCAGATCTGCACGGAGGGCGACGACGTGCTGCTGACCACCGCCAACGGCCAATGTATCCGCTTCGCGGTCACCGACGTGCGGGTTTTCAAGGGGCGCGATTCGATGGGCGTGCGCGGCATTGCGCTCGGCGAAGGCGACCGGGTGATCTCGCTCGCCATCCTGCGCCATATGGAGGCCGAGAGCGGCGAGCGCGCCGTCTATGTCAAGATGCGCCGCGCCATCGCCGGCGAACCA
>JASHSW010000128.1 GCA_030038595.1 Methylovirgula sp. | reverse complement strand
AGAGCCGCAAGCCCCATGCCGAGCTTGGCGCGGATGCGCGGCGAAAACCGCAGCGCCGCAAGCACCAGACCGCTCATTGCCAGATCTTCGAGGAAGTCGACGCCATCGGCAAATAGCGCCACCGAATCGATAATGACCGCAATGACGAATTCGGCGACGAAAGCGATGAGATTCAAGAGCACCACAAGCCGCAACGTGGCGACGAGGCGGGGATCGGATATTACGACGGCACCGCCTTCATCGTCGTTCACTGCCGAACCTCATTTTGCACGCGGTGGGAGGCCCAGGACTTCGCGCAATTCGATTTCCGCCGCGCCGCGCTCGGCTTTGAACCGCGCATTGTCGGCCATCACGGCGAATAGTGCATAGGCGATCTCTTTGCCTGCCTCGATATCGCTCGCGTGATGGACGCCGCAGACGAGACGATTATGCGCGTAATCGCCGGCGCGGGCAAAAATCGCGTCTTTTTTCGCCGGCAGCATCGAAGCGAGCAGCAGCGCCTCGAGATAGCCGGTTACCGTATGGCCGCTCGGATAGGAATCATTTGCGAACGTCGCCGGGCAGACAGGATGCAGCGATTTGTCGAACTGATAGGGGCGCAATCGATGGAAGATGCGTTTGAGCGGCCCGACTTCGGCGGACCCGTCCTGCCTCACCTGCGCGGACAGCGCGGCGGTCAGCGGCAGTGCCTTGGCATTAAAGCGATCGCCCAGAAGCGTCTTGAAAATGAATATGTCCCGCTCCGCCGCGTCGGCCCGCGCACGGGCGACATCGGCAGGTGTGCGTCGATCTTGGATTTGATGCAATTGTCGGATCTCCGCCTTGTTCTCTGCGCTGTCGTCGGCCGGCGGAGCGGGCAGCATATCGGCCGCATCGATCTCGGCGGGCGCGACGAAATAGATCTGCCCGCCTCGCGCAGAGCCCGAGGCGCCGAACAAAGCGGATAGAAAAATCGTCAAGAATACGCGCTTCATGATCACCCCCGCACGAAGACCGTCTATTCCCAAAAATCGGGCCGCGCCGCGCTAAGCCTGCCGCCGATCCGCACCGGAGCGATCTTCGTCGCAAGTCCGCGTGCGTCGGTCTCGACCGCGATGCCGCACAGCGTCGCTTCGCCGGCCGCCGGCTCCATGCGCGCGCCAGGCGTCTTTTGTAGGAAACGACGGATCGGTTCCTCCTTCTCCATGCCGATGATCGAATCGTAATCGCCGGTCATGCCGACGTCGGTGATGAACGCCGTGCCCTGCGGAAGGATCTGATGGTCGGCAGTCGGTACATGCGTATGGGTGCCGACGACGAGAGTCACGCGACCGTCGACGAAATGCGCGAACGCTTGTTTCTCGCTCGACGCTTCGGCATGGAAATCGACGACGGCGGCGTCGCAGGCCGCGCCGAGCTGGCAGGCGCCAATCTCCCTGGCGCCCGCCGCAAACGGATCATCGAGCGCATCCATGAACGTCCGGCCGATGAGGTTGACGACCAGCACGCGCTCGCCTTTCGCCGTCTCGACGAGCGCCACACCGCCGCCGGGCGTGCCGCGCGGGTAATTCAGCGGCCGGATCAGCCGCGGCTGATGGGCGATAAACGTCAGCGCCTCGCGCTGATCGAAGGCGTGATTGCCGAGCGTCACGCAATCGGCGCCGGCGCCGAGAAGGTCGGCAAGGATCGGCTCGGTGACGCCGAACCCTCCCGCCGCGTTCTCGCCGTTGACGATGACGCAATCGAGCCGCCAGGTTTGGCGAAGCTTCGGCAATTGCTCGGCGAAAACGATCCGTCCGGAACGGCCGACGATGTCACCGATGAAGAGAAGCCGCATCGAAAGATCCTCGCGCCTCCAGCATAGGGCGGGTGCTGCGAAAGCGCCAAGCGCGGCTCCTTACGCCCCAACAATCCACTCGCGTTCCGTCAATATGAAATCGAGCTTTTGATCGTAGTTTTCGCATGGGATCGCCGGCAGTTCCTGGACCGCGTAGCCGACCCCCACCGCCGTGACGGCCTGCATCGCCCGCAGCCTTGCGAGCGTTCGGTCATAAAATCCGGCGCCATAGCCGAGGCGGTGGCCGGCGCGGTCGAAGCTCAAGAGCGGCACGAAGAGCAGATCGGGGAAGACCTCGTGGCCCGCCAAGGGCTCCTTGATTCCCCATTTCGCCTCGCCGAGCGGCGCGCCTTTTTTCCAAAGCCGAAAGCAAAGCGGCGCACCACGGCCCTGCATGACAGGCAGCGCGGTGGAAATGTCTCGCGCGGCAAGCTCGTCAAGCAACAAGAAGGTCGAGGCTTCGTCGTCGATCGACCAATAGGCCGAAACGATCCTGGCGGCTTTTTCGGCGGCGAAAGCGGCGCCGACCGCGGCCAGGCGGTGCGCAAAGGCGCGCGCCTCGTCTTCCTTCACCAGCTTACGGCGCGCCAAAGCCTCACGGCGCAAGTCGGCTTTGGCGGAAACGACGTCCATGCAGGCTGGCGAGAAGAGAAGATGAGCGCGGGGCCGCGATGGCCGTAGGATTCCGATCCCGGGAACCTACAGAGTAGGTGGGCGCCGTGTGTCCAAGCCCACGGGCAAGGTCAGGGACAGCTCCCTTCGAGATCGATAAGGCCCCGGGGAATACGTCCCACGCACCCCGCAGCTCCGCCCGGCCAATCTAGGGCCGGCGCGCGGCGATTACCAGAGGCAAG
>JASHSW010000127.1 GCA_030038595.1 Methylovirgula sp. | reverse complement strand
AAAACAGCGTGGCCTTGCCGGCGCGGGGCAATGCCGCCCCGTCCGCTGCCTTGACGCCCGCCGCGGCGAAGTCGCGAAAATCGGCGTGCAGCGCCGTAAAAGCGAAACGCGCCGGCAAGATCACTTCGAGCCCCCACGGCAACGCCGAATTCCAGCCCGAGGCGTGAAAAAAATTGCCAATCGAGGCGAGCGTGTCTTCCGGCTTATTCCAGATGTCGGGGAACCGATCGCCGCGATAGCTCACCGCATATTGGAGGAACGCGGAAGGGAGAAATTGGGGATCGCCCATCGCGCCAGCCCAAGAGCCTTTCAGTCTGTCGCGCGGCAAGACGTGCTTTTCGAGAATAAGCAATCCGCTCAGCAGCTCATCGACGAAACGATCGTCTTTGCGAAGAAAGGCAAGCGTGGCGAGCGAGCGGATCACGTCTTTGTCGCCGCGCGTGCGGCCGAAATCGCTCTCCATGCCCCAGGCGGCGAGCAGGATCGCGCGCGGCACGCCGTAGCGGCGCTCGATCGCGGCAAGCTCGCTGGCATATTGCCGGCCGAGCGCTCGGCCGCGCGCGATGCGCGTCGCCGAAACCGCCGCCTGGAAATAGGCCGAAAGCGGCTGCTCGAATTCCGGCTGTTTGCCGATTTCGGCGGCGACCGAAGGATCTTCGCTCAGCCCCGCGAAGGCTGCGTCGAACGTGGTGCGGCCGATGCCGCGCGCTTGCGCCCGCGGCCATAAAGATTGGAGAAAGGCGTGAAAGGCGCTCTCCTTGCCCTCTGCCCGCGGCGCGGTTTGCGCGGCGCTCGCCGGCCCGTTGCAGAGCAAGGCGCCGAAGAGAATCGCGCAGAAGAAAATGCCGCTCGGCCGCGCGCGCAACAAACAAGGCTCCCGATCCGCTTGCCGAGCCTCCTGTAGCACGCCAATCTGTTAGGGTCGCGGCGAACCGTTTTCACGCATGCCATGGCCGGCCGCTCCACCATTGCGCCTATTATGACCACGGAGGGGCTTTACCTTTCTCACCTCTCCCCTCTCCACCCCACGTGCCCCCGGCTCCCGAAAGAACTCCACGATGCTCTCCGCCATATCCTCGGCCGCCGCAGACTCCTTACGCCCGCGGCGCAGGACGAATTCGAAATCGGGCAGCGCCGGCAGGGCTTCGGCCTCGCCGAGCGATTTGAGCGCCGGCGGCAGGCCGGTTTGCGGAAGCACCGTGATCGCCAACCCGGCATCGAGCGCGGCGAGAATACCGGCCGTGCCGGCGCTCTGCGCGACGAGCCTCCACGTCCGCCCGGCCTGATCGAGTTCCCCCAACGCCAGCTGCCGCCATCGGCAATGCGGCGGATAGAGCGCCAGCGGCACCGGCGTATCGGGATCGAGCCGCATCGCGCGCCCGGCCGCCCAGACGCGCCGCTCGCGCGATAGAGCGATGCCGTCGCCTTCGCCCAGTTCGCGGCTGAGGATGGCGAGATCGAGCTCTCCCATGTCGAGCAGCGCCGCGATGTCGGGCCCGATCCCGAGTTCGATCTGCAGCCGGACGGCGGGATGGCGCGCGGCGAATTGCGCGAACATCGCGGATAACGGGCGGAGATCCAAATATTCGGGCGCGCCGATGCGCAGCAGGCCGCCGCCGCGGCGTGCCAGGCGATGTTCGGCTTCTTCGCGCAACGCAAGAATCCGCCGCGCGTAGGACAGCAGAACCTCGCCCTGTTCCGTCAATGCAACGCCGCGCGCGTTGCGCGCGACGAGGCGCGCGCCGACCTCGTCTTCGAGCCTTTTGACGTGAAGGCTCACAGCGGATTGGGTGAGGTTCACCTCACGCGCCGCCTTGGTGAAACTGCCGGTGTCGCAGACCGCCGCGAACGTGCGCAGCAGGACGATATCGTAGAGCATCAGCCGATCGTTCCGTTGCGTTCCTGTCGCGGCGTTATCCATGCGCCGCGCTCATGGAAAGAATGAGAGAGTTTCAATGTCATTGCGCCGCGGCCTGGGTTATATAGTTGAGATAAAACCGAGCGTTAGCGCAGCTTAGGTCGGTAGAATCAAGGAAGCAAGCAAGGTCGAGCCCCATGAAAAACCGCATCGCGATATGGGTATTATTCACGATCTTCGGCACCGGGCTTAGCATAGGCGCCTTGGCGCAGAGCGGCGCATCAATTTCCGCGGCGCCGCAGGACGATGAGGCCAATTCCGCCGCCGCGATGCGGGATAGCCTGCATGACCCACGCATCGTCGACCAGCGGCCCGGCCGCAGTTGGGGCATGTGGGATATGGGCCGGCCGCACCCGTTGCAGGGAACCGGCGCTTTCGACGATCACGATCCGATCGGCGTCGCCGCCGGCAAACTCATCCCGTCGGATTGCTCGGTCAATTGGATCGATCCCGATACGCGCAAGGTCTTCTGCTTTGGCAGCCAGGCGTCGCTCGTCTATTTCCTCGCAGCGCCGAAAAGGAACGAGGCACGCGCCGAAAAAGCTTGGCGCACGCTGAAGGGCGCGAGTTAGCGATCGCTCCGCCTCGATCGCGCCGAAGCCATATCGTTTCGAGAAATGAGCGCGCTCGGAAGAACGGGCAACAAATGAATCAATGTCTTGCCCCGCAAGCCGCGGCGCACTTTCGCGGATGTTTCGTTCATGGCAAAATCCCCGCTGCCGCGAGGCGAACAAGCGCTTGCGGTTTCGAGCGGCAGGGGGGAAGGCATCATGCGAGGCATCTTACTCTTTATCGTGGCGGCCGCGATCTCGGCTGCCGCGCTGGCGCCGACGGCAGCCAACGCCATGACCGCGGTTGATCCCGCCGTCACCGCGGCAGGAGTGCTTCCGATCGAAACGGCCGGCTGCTATCGACTGGGCGAAACGGGCTATCATTGGTATGCGTTCTGCGTCGGTCCCCGGTGGCTTTATCCGCATCGTCGCATCTGCCATCACCGCTATTGCCATTACCGATAGCGGCGCTCCCGCGCCCCGGGGGCGAACCGTTTGCAACCGGCGAACGACGTTCGTCGGCCCTTGGGGTATGGACGTAAGGTCGGCGCGCCGAACGCTCTTCCGCCGCCGCGCGCCGACGATCTCCGTCACGCGCGTTTCACCTCGATTTCTTGATCGGGCAGCATGATCCACGTGCGGCTGCCGAAAAACACCCGCACGAGCGTCCGATGCGCGGCGCTCATGCGCTGCAGCTCGGAATAATAGGGCTCGGCGCGCCAGGCGTCGGGCGCGCCTTTGTCGACATGCACGTCGATGAAAATATCGTACTTGTCGTCGTGGCCGCCGGTAATCTGCACGACCATCTTGGACTTCAGCGGATACCAATGCTCGCCGACCGCCGGCTCGGCAAGCCAGCTGCAAGCAAAGTCCCGGCACGTTTGCGGGCGCGTTTCGTAAATCGTGCAGCCGCCGTTGCCCGGGCGACAATGGAGGCACCATCGATCATGCGGCTTATCGAGCGCCGCGATGGGCAAGAGCTTGCAGCACAGAGAACAGGCTCCGCAGGCGCGTATTGTCTGCCGACTCGGTGCTTCGCTCATGAAGACCAATCCTGCTGCACTGCGGTGGCATATTTCCCGGTGGCCGCGGCGGGGCCTGTCGGCCACGTCATAGATTGCCTCGCCGTCGCGCGCCGTGTTGACGGACACATTTGGTCGAACCTTCGATCGCCGGCCCATATAGCCGGGATATTCGAAGATCAGGATATCAATCTATTAACTCCATTCGGCGCGAAACTTGGTGCCGCGAAGTTTATTGGACAAATTCTAACCGATCGACATTAGCGTATCTTGGCGACCAACCGGGATGCAAACTAACGCCGCCGGGTCGCGCTCAGGACGCGGGCCGAGAAACCAACGGAGCGGCGCAAGCAGAAGAAGAACAGGCGTGACTCCCTTGCAAGCCGGCACCTATGCCAAGTTCCACAACCGATGGTCCGGGATACGCGCCCGGGTCGTCGGCAGATGGAGAGAAGGCCTATATGCCGAGTTCACCCGCTACGGTCTTTGCCGCGACCTTGCTCTGCCGTTTGCAAATCCCAGCGCCAAGATTCCAATATCCGTCCGCCCGTTAGAAGACCGCGACCTGGCAGCGCTGTTTCCCGACGAGGCTGACTGCATCGACGAGCGACTCGAGATCGCCCGGCGCCTCGCCTTCGTAGAAAAGGGCGCGCGCGGCGGTTTCGTTGCGATCGATGCGCGCAACGACACGCCCTGCTACGTGCAATGGCTGTTTGGCGCACGCGACAACGATTTCGTTCGCCGCCTCGGGGGCTTTCCGGTGCTCGAAGCCGAGCAAGCTCTGTTGGAGAACGCCTATACGCCGCCAAGCTACCGCGGGCTCGGGATCATGTCCGCGGCCATGGCTTCGATTGCCGAGCGGGCCAAAGACATCGGCGCCCGAACCGTGCTGACGTTTGTGGACGATCGCAACATTGCCTCGCTCAAGGGTTGCCGGCGCGCCGGCTTTTATCCGGATCTTCTGCATCACAGACTGAGGCTGGCCTTCGGGCTCATCGCGCGGGACCGGTTCGAGAAATTGCCGGAAAACGATCCCCGGCGAACCGCCCAATTCTGATCCGGGAGGAGGCGGAAAGCAGCCCCGCGGCGCGCGAGACGGCCGCGCCGGCCATTCCGATCCCCTTGACGGCGTCGCCTGCCGATAATTCGAGACTTCATCTCAAGCCCGTTTCTTGCGTAGGATGGGTAAAGTGCGGCGATCCGAGGACCCCAACCGCGAGAGTTTCATGCGATCCTTGCAATCCGGATTCTGCGCCCTTGCTGCCGCGCTCTTTATGCTACCTGCGATCCAACAGGCCGAGGCGCGCGGTCCCTTTGCGCTCATGGCCGGGCGGTGGATCGGCAGCGGCACCATCGACTTGCCGGGCGGCTCCCACGAAAGAATTCACTGCCGCGCGAGTTACGTGGTCTCGCCCAGCGGCACCGCTCTCAACCAGGTGCTGCGCTGCGCCAGCGACAGCTATCAGGTGGACATAGACAGCGACGTGGCCGAACAGGGCGGCGCGGTATCCGGCAACTGGACCGAAACGACGCGCGGCGCCTCGGGAACTTTGGCGGGCGTGGTGCATGGAGGAACGATCGAAGGAACGATCACCGGCGTGGGATTTACGGCGGTCCTGTTGCTCGTCACGCACCCGCGCACGCAGCTGGTTTCGATCCGGCTGAACAGCGCCGAGATCGCCGGGGTGACGGTCGACTTTCGGAGGGACTGAGGGCGAACATCAAACCCTCATCCCGAGGAGCGCCGAAAGGGCGCGCCTCGAAGGATGAGGATTATTCCCACTCGATCGTCCCCGGCGGTTTGCTGATGCCATCGTAGACCACGGGCTGGGCTCCACGGCTTCGATCGAAATTCTGGAGGTCGCGAAGATATCCGTGTAAGTGTCGGCCATGAAGCTGAGGGCGTGGGTCATCGCAGCGGCGTTGGGTTGTTGTATCGTCTGCGCGGCGCGCGCCGACAACCCAACGACTTCGATGCCGCTCCATCTCAAAACCGAACAGGGTTCGGACTTCTTCACTTTTTTCCACCTCGCCGAGGTCGGCGTCCCGACCGCGGTTGGCGCTTCGCAGGCTTGGCACAGTTTCCGGCCGAGCGGCCCTGCCTTTCACGACTTGGTAGAACTCGATGTCCTCGCCGCCGCCGACGGCACAATCGGTGCGGCGTCGCTCGGCTTGGATCGGTCGTTCATCGACGATCCTCGCAATGGGATTTTTGCCCGCGATATCGTCAAGAGCTTTCTGGCCTGGACGGATCGAAAGCCTTCGCCGCCGCTGAGCGGTTTGATCTCCAACCTGGCGGACCTTTCGAGCAGCGGCGGGTCGGTGATCATCATGCGCGGACCGGCTCCGCCGCCGCCACCGCCCGATGCGACGGGAGGCTACGGCGTTTACCTCGGGCACAATCAGCACGCCGACTTCGCCGATGATGGGATGCGCCTTGCCTTCACCAATTTTCCCGGCACGCTGCCGAGCGAAGGCATGGTTCAGGCTGTCGCAGCTCAGGATCAGACGAAGCCCGGTTGGCTCAGAATTGACGTCCGCTTCGGCAATGAACGCTGATCGCAAGGCACGCGGCCGGCCAAGCGCCTCGCCGCCGAGCCGCGCCGCTCAACGCGCCTTCGTCTTGCGCGCGGCCTTCGCGTAAGCCCCCAAGATCGCCGCCAGGAGGCCGGGGAAGCGCTTGTC
>JASHSW010000003.1 GCA_030038595.1 Methylovirgula sp. | reverse complement strand
CTTCTTGGCGCGGCCGGCGGCGCGGCAGTCGGTGAAAATCCCAAAGCAGGTTGCCCCAGATCCCGACATCCGGGTGAGCTTGCAGCCACGCGCCGCGGCGAGGATGGCGAGCACATCGCCGATGACCGGCGCCAGTACGCAGGCGGCGTCCTCCAGGTCGTTGCTGCCTTTGCACAGTGCGGCGAGGAGCGCTGTATAGCTGAGACCGGACGTGATCTGCGGATGCGGCCCGAACCCGGTCGCGCTTCCTGGCCTTTCCCGAAGTTCTGCAAAGACGGTCTTCGTCTCAATCGGCTGGCGTGGATTGACGAGCAGCGCGGGCAGCGGCGGCAGATGAAGGTGGGGGCCGAGGCGTTCGCCGATCCCCATCATCATCCGCGCCTTCCCGGCGAGGCAAATAGGAACGTCCGCGCCCGTCGAGCGCGCCGCGGTGAGGATGCGCGGATCTTCAAACGCAAGTCCGTTGGCGCGCGCCACAAGCCGCAAGCCCGCGGCGGCGTCGGAAGACCCGCCGCCGATCCCCGCCGCAACCGGCAGGTTTTTCTTCAAGTGCAGTGCGCCGAGCTTGAGCCCTGCGACGAGCTCGGCGAGATGGCGCACCGCCTTCACGACGAGATTTTTTTGCGGATCGCCCGCCGCCGCCGCCATCGGCCCATCGACGTGAAACCTAAATTCACCGCCGGGGAGGAGCGTGAGCGCGTCGCCGCTGCGCGAAAAGGCGACGAGGCTTTCGAGTTCGTGATAGCCGTCGGCGCGCCGGCCGACGACATGCAGCGTCAGGTTGACTTTGGCGGGGGCGCGTTCGACGAGCAGGTGGGACACGGCAATCGGGGGCGCAAACCGCCGATGGGCGGCTTGCGTTGATACCACGTTCTCAAGCGGAGCAAACGGCGCGCCTCAGCCGCCGTTCTGCGCCTTGTGGAGCACGTCGGCGGCGGCCGGCTTATCCTCGCTCGCGGGTTTCGCGTTCGCCGCGGCTGCGGGCTTGGTGTTGTCGCTCAATCCATGGGCGATCTTGTCGAGGATTCTCGGCATATCCTCCGGCTCGGCGCCGAGGTCGCGCGCATGGTTCCATTGGAAATGCGCTTCGAGCTTGCGGCCGACCCGCCAATAGGCATCGCCGAGATGTTCGTTGATCAGCGGATCTCCGGGTTTCAGGTCGATCGCCCGTTCCAGTTCCTTCACGGCCGCATCGTAGTGGCCGAGCTTATAGTCCGCCCAACCGAGACTATCCACGATATACCCGTCGGTCGGCCGCTGCTCGACCGCGCGCTGCAACATCGGAAAGGCTTCCTGGAGATTGAGGCCCTTATCGACCCAACTATAGGCGAGATAGTTCAGCACCAACGGCTGATCCGGGAAGAGTTCCAGCGCATGTTTGAAGTCGGCCTCCGCCGGCGGCCAATCTTTCTCGCGCTCGTAGGCAATGCCGCGAAAATAGTAGAGCGCCCAATTGGCCTTCTCCGGCTTGGTCGAAACCGCGATCGCCTTGGTATAGGTCGCGACCGCCTCCGCGTAATGATCGTGGGCGCGCTGCAGATTGCCGAGCGCGGAAAGCGCGTCGTCATCGTTCGGATGTTCGTTGACGAGGTTCTGCAGATACTTCATCGCGTCGTCCGTGCGCCCGAGGTTTTCGAGCACCTGTCCGATTTCGATGTCGGCGGTCAGCCGCAGGGGATCGCTGTCCGGCACGGATTGATAGACGTCGATCGCCTGCTCGTCTTGTTTGATGCGCTCGTAGATGTCGCCGAGCGTCAAGAGCGCAAGACTGTTTTGCGGATCGAGGTAGAGCGACAAGCGCAGATAAATGAGGCCGGCGAGTTCGTCGCCCTGACCGCTGCCCGCCGCTCCAAGCCCGTAGAGGACTTCAGCCGCGCCCTGTTCGACGTTCCTGATCGCCGGGGCGAGCGTCTTGCCCGCGTTGAGCTCGGCAAGTGCCGCCCGCACGACGGGGTGATCAGGCAGGACTTGGTCGAACGCTTCATAAACGTTGATGGCGCCTTGGCGATCGCCCTGCCGGCTCAGGAATCGGGCATAGGAATCGACGAGGCGTAACGTGTTCTTATCGCTGTCGTAGGCCGCCTTGAACCAATTCGCGGCCTCGGCGTCTTTGCCGCTGATCTCGGCGATCAACGCCTTATGATAGTTGCGGAAAACACCGAAGTTTTCGTCACTGAGCTTGTCGATGCTGTCGATCGCCCGGCGCGTCTCGCCGCTGCCCTCGTAGCTCCACGCCGTCAGCAGCGTGGAAGTGAGGTCCGACTGCTCTCCGGCGCCGGTAGCGAAATGGGCGCGGGCCGCGGCGAAACGCTGCTCCTTCAGGTCGCGCACGCCCAGTGCAAGATGCGCCAGTCCGTTATTCGGATCGCGGGCGATCAGCCGTTGGGCGAGAACGAAAGCGTCCCGCATGTTGCCGTTGGAGACGGTGGCGACGAAGGCGCGTTCGATGAGATCCCTGTTGTCGGGATCAAAGCGCAGCGCCTCGCGGAAGAAGGTTTCGGCCGCGACCGTGTCGCGCTCGGAACCTGCAACCACGGCAGCAAGATAATTGCCGGCGGGACTGTCGCCGACTTCGAACGGCGTCGCCACAACGAGGTTTTCGTGGGTCTTGGCCATCGCTGGCATAACCGCAACCGGCAAAGCGAAGGCGCCCAAGGCAAAAGAAATGATCGCGTGCGATGCGAAGCGATGCGAAGGCAAGCTCGGATCCTCCAGGATAAAACGGGGTTTTGGCGGGCGCCGACTGCGGTCCCACGCAAACGAAGCAGCCTCGACCTGAACGGCGCGCAACCGTCGCACGAACGTGCCTTGAGCTATACGCCGAAACATGGCCGTTGTGAAATGCCCCCGGCCGGCGACCGCCAACCGTGCCATGCGCTTGCGTTAGATAGCGAAGATGGCCGTTTTGCGTTGCAGCGGCAAATCAAGAATCCATTTCGAAGAAATCAGCGGCCGGTTCCCCAGAAAAGCGTTTCTCGCCAGCGAGACTCGATCTTGGCGCGGGGTCGGCCGTCGCAGCGGCGAAAAAACTCGGCCGCTGTGCCGGGCGGGGCACTTACGTCTGGCCGGGGCGCAGTTTGTAGAAGATGTGGTGGCCGATCACATCCATCTTCTTGAGCCGATAGGACCAATAGGGGTGCACGTAATCGGCGTGATAGTGTGTCGCATCGCCGATTTCGGCGAGATAAGTCTGGCCGCTCATCACCGAGGTTGCAATCCGCATGGCGCTGCGCCAGGCGTCCGGCTCGGTGATTCGCAGCGAGCGGCCTTCGCAGGCAAAGGAAAATTGACACCCGTCGTAGTGATCGCGGTTCTGATAGACGACGCCGCAGATCGTCGGCGGATAGAGCCCGCTGGAGACCCGATTGAGGACCACCTGTGCGACCGCCGCCTGTCCCTCCTTGCTCTCGCCGCGCGCCTCGAAATAGATGGCCTCGGCGAGACAGCGCCGTTCGCGCGCCGGTTGGTCCGCGTCGACGAGCGCCGCGTAATTCGGCCGGTCGGCGGGAACATTCGTCACGTTCGGCACGGCCGGCAGCGCGACGACCTCCACGGGCGTCGAGTCGGCCGGCGCCGGCGTAGCCGAAGCCAACGCCACGGCGCGCGCGACCTGCGGGGTTGCTCCTTGCATGACGCGTTCGTCGATCGCGGCGGGCAGCATGGTAATGAGCGAGCCCTGCTGGCGAGGGGAAGCGGCAGCGTTCCCCGGCGCGGTGGTCGGCGTTTCGCCGTCTGGCCAAGGCTTGAAATTCGCTACGCTGTCGGGGCCGGCCGCCTGCTCGTCCGAAAAATCGCCGCTCGGCCACGCTTCCGCGTCGGCGAAGAGGAGATCATAGGCACGCCAAAGCGCAAAGGTGCCGGGACGGCGGAGCTCCGAGTCGAAGCTCGGACGCAGACCGATGAGCGGATCGCCTTTGTGGGTGCGGTCGACGTCGGGTGCGCCGGCGCCGTTGCGTTTCATCACGATGCGCGGTTCGATCTCGTCCGGCATCTGATCGAATTCGGAAGCTTCCCCGACGATGAGGCTCGCCTCCTCCTGCAAGGGTATGCCGGTCTCCGCATCCAGACCGAAACCGCGGCCGCTCCCATAGAAGGGGACGAGGTCGCCGGGCGCAACGATGGCGTGAAAACTCAGCGGCGCGAGCGATGCTTCAATTCTCGCATCTTGGCCCGCGTCGGCGGGAATCGATACCACCAACCCCACGCCGAGGCACCAAGGCGCTACGACACCCACTGCCCAGGAAATCTTCAAAAGACCCATACGCCCGCCGCACCCCGCGGGCGGCGGCGTGGCCTTTTTGTCACGCCCACGCGCTCAAATCCGCCCGATGTTGGTTATCTCCGCTTAAGCTTGAAGAGGCGTTTAGGAGGATCGGGGCGGCAAGTTTCAGAATGGGGCAGCGTGTCAGGATTCGCGCGCCGCGACTTTGCCGAGCGCCGCCTGCGCCGCGGCGAGCCGCGCGATCGGCACGCGAAACGGCGAGCAGGACACGTAACTGAGCCCGACCTTCTCGAAAAAGGCGATGGAGGCAGGGTCGCCGCCATGTTCCCCGCAGATGCCGAGCTTGAGGTCGGGACGCGCCGCGCGGCCGCGCGCCGCCGCCATTTCGACGAGTTCGCCGACGCCCTGTTGATCGATGCTGACGAAGGGATCGACGGCCAAAAGACGGTTTTGCTCGTAGATGCCGAGAAAAGAGCCCGCGTCGTCCCGCGAAATGCCCAGCGCGGTCTGGGTTAAGTCGTTGGTACCGAAAGAGAAAAATTCGGCCGTCGTGGCGATCTCCGCGGCTGCGAGGCAGGCGCGCGGCAGTTCGATCATGGTGCCGATGCTGTAGCGGACCTCTTCGCCCTGTTCAGCGGAGACGGTGCGCGCCATGGCATCGACTTCCGCCTTCACGAGATCGAATTCCGGCTTGGTGATGACGAGCGGCACCATGATCTCGAGAGCAGGCAAAGTTCCGATCTTGCGCTTGGCTTCGAGCGCACCCTCGAAGATGGCGCGCGCTTGCATCTGGGCAATCTCCGGAAAGGCGATTGCAAGCCGGCAACCGCGGAAACCCAGCATTGGGTTCGATTCGTGCAGCTCAGCGGCGCGCCGCTCGAGCTTGTCTTCGGAGACTCCCATGGCGGCCGCGACCTCGGCGATCTCCGCCGGCCGTTTGGGCAGGAACTCATGCAGCGGCGGATCGAAGAGCCGGATCGTTACGGGCAGCCCGGCCATGATCTCGAAGAGGGCTGCGAAGTCGCCGCGCTGGATCGGCAAGAGCTTGGCGAGCGCGGCGCGGCGCCCTGCCGCGTCGGTGGCAAGGATCATTTCGCGCAGCGCGCGGATGCGGTTGGCGTCGAAGAACATATGTTCGGTGCGGCACAGGCCGATGCCTTCGGCGCCGAAGCGCCGCGCCGCGCTCGCGTCGGCCTCGGTCTCGGCGTTGGCGCGAACCTGCATGCGGCGGCGCTTGTCGGCCCATTCCATGATGGTGGCGAAATCTCCCGACATTTCCGGTTGCTGCATCTCGACTCGGCCGGCGATCACCTGCCCCGTCGTGCCGTCGATCGTAAGAAGTTCGCCCTTCTTCAGGCTCGTACCGGCAACGCTCATCGTCTCGTTGGTGTAATCGACGCGGATCGAACCCGCCCCCGTGACGCAGGGTTTGCCCATGCCGCGCGCCACGACGGCGGCATGCGACGTCATCCCGCCGCGCGTCGTCAGGATGCCTTCCGCCGCGTGCATGCCGTTGATGTCTTCGGGACTGGTCTCGATGCGAACGAGAATGAGCTTGCGACCGGCGCTTTTCAGCTGCTCGGCTTCCTCGGCGTCGAAGACGATCTCGCCGCAGGCCGCACCCGGCGAGGCCGGCAGGCCGGTCGCGATGACGCTGCGCGCCGCGTCCGGATCGATCGTCGGGTGCAGCAACTGGTCGAGCGAGGCCGGCTCGATGCGCAAGATCGCTTCTTCTTCGCTGATGAGGCGCGCCTGCGCCATCTCGACGGCGATGCGCAGCGCAGCCCGGGCGGTGCGTTTGCCGCTGCGGGTCTGCAGCATCCACAGTTTGCCGCGCTCGACCGTGAATTCGACGTCCTGCATATCGCGGTAATGATGTTCAAGCCGTTCGGCGACGCGCCGGAACTCGGCGAAGACGTCGGGCAACGCCGTTTCCATCGAGACCCCGTCCGTTCCGGCGGCGAGCCGCGCTTCTTCGGTCAAAGGTTGCGGCGTTCGCAATCCGGCGACGACGTCCTCGCCTTGCGCGTTGATCATGAATTCGCCGAACAGTTCCTTGGCGCCGGTCGAGGGATTGCGGGTGAAGGCGACGCCGGTCGCCGAGGTCTCGCCCATATTGCCGAACACCATCGCCTGCACGGTGACCGCCGTTCCCCAACTCTCCGGGATGTTGTGGAGCTGCCGATAGATCTTGGCGCGCGGATTCATCCACGAGCCGAAGACGGCGCCGATCGCGCCCCAAAGCTGTTCTTCGGGGGCTTGCGGAAAAGGGTCGCCATGCACCGCCACGATCTTTGCTTGGAAGGCTCCGATCACCTTCTGCCAATCTTCGGCGGTGAGCTCGGTATCGAAAGAAAGGCCGCTCTCTTCCTTGAAGTTCTCGAGGATCTCTTCAAAATGATGGTGCGGCACGCCGAGCACGACGTCCGAATACATCTGGATGAAGCGGCGATAGGAATCATAGGCGAAACGCCGGTCGCTCGCCGCGTGGGCGAGACCTTCGACCGTCGCGTCGTTGAGGCCTAAATTCAAGACCGTGTCCATCATGCCGGGCATCGAGGCTTGCGAGCCCGAGCGCACCGAGACGAGCAGCGGCTGCCTGGCGTCGCCGAAACGACGCCCCGTCAGCGCGCCGAGGTGATCGAGCGCCGCCTTGACCTGTGCGGCAAGCGCGTCGGGATAGAGGTTCCCGTTTGCAAAGAAATACGCGCAGACTTCCGTATTGATCGTGAAACCGGGCGGCACCGGCAGACCGAGATTGGCCATTTCCGCCAAGTTGGCGCCCTTACCGCCGAGCAGAGCGCGCAAATCGCGGCTGCCTTCGGCTTTTCCGTCGCCGAACGTATAGACCCATTTCGCCATATATATTTCCCGGCTGACGGATTGCAGATACCGCCGAAGACTCGCACTCCAACCTTAAGCTTAGAGCGGAGGGGCTAGAGCGCAATCCGGTAAAGTTGGAGTTCTATTCTGAAACGCGCGTATGCGGCAGGTGGGCGCGCATTCGCAACCCGAGAATGAACCAGCTCGCCCCCCAAATGAGAAGATCGAAGCCAAGAAGCAATCCGAGGACGATGAAACTGTTCGCCGGCCAACCGAAAAGAATGACCAATCCGACGATCGACGTGACGACCCCGGCGAACAGGACTGGGCCGCCTTTGCCGAGATGGGTTGCGGTGTAGATGCGGATGACGCCGGTTGCCAGGATGGCCGCCCCGAGCAGCAGCGTGAAGACCGCCGCTGCGATCAGCGGCTTGGCAAGTGCAAATGCCCCCACCACGATATAGGCGAGACCGCCGACGATCCACAGGAAGGACCGCCCCCAAGAACGCGAGGTCACGCCCATGCTCACTTCGAAGCCGCCGGCAATGATCAGGAAGACTGCGATCGTATAGACCGAAGCGATCGTCGCCGAGACGACCAGCAGGAGCGCCGCAAAGCCCAGCAGGATCATCAGCGTTCCAAAGGCGACAAACCAGCCCCAGCGGTGTGGCAGCCGATCGACGCAGGTACCGATCTCGTCCGGCAGCCTGGCAACGGATCCTGACTCGATCGGCAAGCGCATGGATTCTCCCAGAAGAGCCTTCGAGCCAGGCTAAGGACCGATTACGGTCCGATTTTGCTGCGGGCCGGGTCTTGGCTAGGGTTCGGGAACTTCGGCAACCCCTAAAGGTTCAGGGCTGAAGCCCCCAGGATGCGCCGCGCTGCGCAATCGGGCGCAAATCTGCTCGGATTGTTCGGATCAGTAACCGAAAAGACACAAGCCGCCAAGAAGCCCCGAAAACAGGAGGTTCCGCATGATCTCGGTCGCTGCATTGCGTTGCCGCATGCCTCAATCCCGGATATTGAAGGGGCAAGCGACGCCGTTTCGGGTGAATTATAGCCTTAACCTTCCCATATAGTTCATTGGTTTCGCCAGCTAAGATCAAGCTGATCCTCAACCATGAGGTGCCTGTGACGACAACCTCGAAGACTCCCCTCCTCGACACGATTCATACTCCGGCGGATTTGCGCCGGCTTGCCGAGAGCGATCTTGCGCAAGTTGCGGAGGAACTGCGGCACGAGACGATCGATGCGGTCTCGGTGACCGGCGGTCACCTCGGC
Organism: Methylovirgula sp.; assembly: GCA_030038595.1. GTDB lineage: Bacteria > Pseudomonadota > Alphaproteobacteria > Rhizobiales > Beijerinckiaceae > Methylovirgula. The sequence continues at coordinate 15,033 of JASHSW010000003.1, read as the reverse complement.
GCCGGGCTCGGCGTGATCGAACTCACCGTGGCGCTGCACTACGTCTTCGATACGCCGCGCGACCGGCTCATCTGGGATGTCGGGCATCAATCATATCCGCACAAGATCTTGACCGGGCGGCGCGACCGGATCCGTACCTTGCGCAAGGGCGGCGGCCTCTCCGGCTTCACCAAGCGCACGGAGAGCGAATACGACCCGTTCGGGGCGGCGCATTCCTCGACCTCGATTTCGGCCGGCCTGGGCATGGCGGTCGCGAGCACGCTCGCCGAGAAGCCGACCAATGTAGTCTCGGTGATCGGCGACGGCGCGATGTCGGCCGGCATGGCCTATGAAGCGATGAACAACGCCGGAGCGATGCATTCGCGGCTGATCATCATCTTGAACGACAACGAGATGTCGATCGCGCCGCCGGCCGGTGCGCTTTCCGCCTACCTCGCCCGGCTCGTTTCGGGCGGCGCTTACCGCACCGTGCGCGAGACCGCCAAACAGCTCGGCAAACATTTGCCCAAGTTCATCTACGAGCGGGCCCGCAAGACCGAGGAATTCGCCCGTAACTTTTGGGCGGGCGGGACGATGTTCGAAGAGCTCGGCATCTATTACGTCGGGCCGATCGACGGACACAATCTCGATCATCTCCTGCCGGTGCTGCGCAACGTGCGCGATTCGCAAGGCGGCCCGATCCTCGTCCATGTCGTGACCAAAAAGGGCAAAGGCTATGGGCCGGCCGAGGCCGCCAAAGACAAACATCACGCGGTCAATATGTTCGACGTGGTGACCGGCACGCAAGTCAAGCCCAAGGCCAACGCGCCGAGCTACACGCGCGTCTTCGCCGATGCGCTGATCAAAGAAGCGGAACGCGATGACAAGATCGTCGCGATCACCGCCGCCATGCCGTCTGGCACCGGCCTTGATCTTTTCGAAAAGGTCTTTCCGGAGCGCACTTTCGACGTCGGCATCGCTGAGCAGCATGCGGTCACCTTTGCCGGCGGCCTTGCGACCGAAGGGTTCAAGCCATTCTGTGCGATCTACTCGACGTTCCTGCAGCGCGCCTACGACCAGGTCGTCCACGACATTGCAATCCAGCACCTGCCGGTGCGCTTTGCGCTCGACCGCGCCGGTCTCGTCGGCGCGGACGGGGCGACGCATGCGGGTTCGTTCGACGTTACCTATCTCGGCATTTTGCCGGGATTCGTGGTGATGGCGGCGGCCAACGAAGCAGAACTCGTCCATATGGTGGCAACGGCCGCCGCCTATAGCGAAGGACCGATCGCCTTCCGCTATCCGCGCGGCGAAGGCGTCGGCATCGAATTGCCGGAGCGCGGCGAAATCCTGCCGATCGGTCGCGGCCGCATCCTGCGCGAAGGCGGCAAAGTCGCGATCCTTTCGCTCGGCACAAGGCTCGCCGAGGCGCTGAAGGCCGCGGAAGACCTCGCCACCTACGGTGTTTCGACGACGGTGGCGGATGCGCGTTTCGCCAAGCCGCTCGATCTCGATCTCGTCTTTCAGCTTGCGGTAAATCACGAGGTTCTGATTACGATTGAGGAGGGTTCGATCGGCGGCTTCGGCTCATTCGTCGCGCAAGCGATCCTCGAAGAAGGCCTGCTCGACGGGCGGCGCGCGCACGGTTTGAAGCTGCGTTCGATGGTGTTGCCCGACGTCTTCATGGATCATGACAAGCCGGAGAAGATGTACGCGGCGGCCGGGCTCGACGCGAAAGGCATCGTCGCCAAGGTGCTCGAGACGCTCGGCCGAAGCAAGGACGCCGCGCAGGTCCTGATCGCTTAAGAACATGCCGCTCGACGCCGTACGGGCCGCCAAGATTGCTCTTGTCGGGTGCGTCGGAGCGCTCGGGCTTTTGGTCGGAATCGACAATATTCTCGATTACCGCACCAACTTCGAAGTTGTCCGCCACGTTCTATCCATGGATGCGCTGCCGCCCGGCAGCGCCTTCGCTTGGCGCGCCGTCGCTGATCCGAGGCTGCAGCGGCTGGCCTATGCGATCATCATCGCAGCCGAACTGCTCTATGGAAGTCTCTGCATTCTCGGCGCCTTGCGCCTCGTTGCGCGCGGCCCCCGATCCTTCGACTCCGCCAAAGGACTGGCCGTCGCCGGCCTCGCTCTCGGCTTCGCGCTCTATTTTTTCGGCTTTCTCGTGGTCGGCGGGGAATGGTTTCAGATGTGGCAGGCAGGCCAATGGAACATGCAGGAGCCGGCCTTCCGCTTCGTCGGCTCGATCGGATTGATTCTCGTTTTCCTTTGCCTGCCCGACGGCAACCGATAAGCTTCTTCCATGCTCCCGAGAACGCCGCATGCGCCGCGACGCGCCGACCTCGCCCTCGTCGAACGAGGTTTTTTCGAGAGCCGCGCCAAGGCGCAGGAGGCGATCGCCGCAGGGCTCGTGCGCATCGACGGCAAGCCGTTGCGCAAACCCTCGGAGCCGATCGGCGTCGGGGCACACATCGAAGCCGCTGCTCCCTACCCTTGGGTTTCGCGCGGCGGCGTAAAGCTCGAAGCGGCACTCGACGCCTTTGGCTTCGACCCCAACGGCGCGGTCTGCCTTGACGTCGGCGCTTCGACCGGCGGCTTCGCCGATGTGCTGCTCGCCCGCGGCGCGACCAAGGTTTACGCCGTCGATGTCGGCCATGGACAATTGCACGCCAGGCTGCGCGACGATCCGCGCGTCGTCCTCTACGAGGCAAAAGATGCGCGCAGTCTTGCACCCGCCGACTTCGCCGAACCGCCGGGCTTTATCACCTGCGACGTGAGCTTCATCCCGTTGCGGCTGGTGCTGCCGGCTATTCTTGCGCTTGCGGCGCCACGGGCGAAGCTTATTGTCCTGGTCAAGCCGCAATTCGAGGTTGGACGCGCGCATGTCGTCAAAGGCATCGTCAAGGATGCCGGGGCGCGGCAGGACGCCTGCTCGCGATTGGAACCGCTGCTCCGCGACGCCGGCTGGCAGACCGCCGGCTTGATGGAATCGCCGATCCCGGGGGCCGACGGCAACCGCGAATTTCTGATCGGCGCCACGCGCTGATGCGCAGGCAGTTTTCCATCGCGCGCCTCGGCCAGCGCGGCGAAGGCGTCGCGCCGGGCGCGGACGGCCCGATCTATGTGCCTTATGCGCTACCGGGCGATGTAATCCTTGCCGAGATCGAAGGCATGCGCGGCAGGCTCGTCGAAGTCGTCGCGCCGAGCCCCGACCGGATCGCGCCTTTCTGCGTCCATTTCGGGAGCTGCGGCGGCTGTGCGGTGCAGGCGCTTGCCCCCCGTTCTTACGCCGATTGGAAGCGCAGTCTCCTGGTGGAAGCACTGCGCCATGCCGGAATGGAGCCGGAGGTCGGCAATCTTGTCGACGCGCATGGGCGGGGGCGCCGCCGCGCCACTTTTCATGCGCGGTTCGACGGCGGAAAGCCACGCGTAGGCTTCATGCGCGCCCGGGCGCATGAACTGATCGATCTCGATTCCTGTCCGATCCTGGCGCCGCAAATGGCCGGCGCGCTTGCCGCGGCGCATGCGCTCGCCGCGGCGCTGCGCGCCGCAGGAAAGCCGCTTGATATCTCGGTCACCGCGTCTCTCACCGGCCTCGATATCGACATCAAAGGCCACGGGCCGCTCGGTCCGGCAGAATTGCAGGCGGCGATCGAGGTCGCCGAGGCAGAGGATCTCGCGCGCCTCTCCAACGATCGTCGCGTTATCGTCGCGCGGCACGCCCCCATCGTGAAAATCGGCAAAGCCGAAGTCGCGCCGCCGCCCGGCGCCTTTTTGCAGGCGACCGAAGCGGGCGAAGCGGCGCTCGCGGCGCAAGTTTGCGAAACTCTCGCGGACGCCCGCCGCATCGCCGATCTCTTCGCCGGAGTAGGGACGTTCAGCCTGCGGCTCGCCGAGCGAGCGCCGGTCCATGCCGTCGATGACGACGAAGCCGCGCTGGCCGCGCTCGGCAAAGCGGCGCGGAGCGCACCGGGCTTGCGGCCGGTCACGATCGAGAAGCGCGATCTCTTCCGCCGGCCGCTCGGCGACGAGGAGCTGCGGCGGTTTGACGCCGTGCTTTTCGATCCGCCTCGCGCCGGCGCCGAGGCGCAGGCGGCCGCGCTCGCCCAATCTGCCGTTCCGCTTGTCGTCGCCATTTCCTGCAGTCCGCAGAGCTTGGCGCGCGACGCGGCGCTGCTCGTCGCGGGCGGCTATCGGCTCCTAAGCGTCACACCGTTCGACCAGTTCCGTCATTCGCCGCATCTTGAATGCGCGGGGATTTTCCGGCGCGAATCGACGAAGCCGCGAAGGCCGCTCCTCGGCTGAAGAAACCCGAGCACCGATGAAGCCCAGCATAAACTGGTCGATTTAAGCCTCTCGGTGGAATAGGATTTCCAAATCGCCAACGTCGGCCTCGCGTAGGTTTCCGTCAAAACAAGGGATCGGTAAGGAGATCTCCTTATCTTCTTGGCGCGCGTAAGCTGGGACGAAGCGATGCGCGTCCGCCGCGGTGGCCGGGACCTATCGCCCCTGCACCATGCAAGCGATCCGGGATAGAAGGCGTCGATGGCTCCCAACGAAGCGGTTCACAAATTGCCGTTTATCGACGTTCCCGAGCGTCTTGCGGCCATCGTCGGCGACCGAAATGTCCTGGTCGATCCGGCCAAGACCGCCGCTTACCTCATCGAGCCGCGCGACCTCTTCAAAGGTCGGGCGCTCTGCGTCGTCAAACCCGGGTCGACGGCGGAAGTCGCGGCGGTCGTGGCGTTTTGCGCCGAAACCGGCACCGGGATCGTGCCGCAGGGCGGAAACACCGGGCTTGTCGGCGGCCAGACCCCGTCTGAGCGCGGCGACGAGATCGTTCTCTCGCTGCGCCGCATGGACAAGATTCGCGAGATCGATCCTTCGTCGAACACTTTGACGGTCGAAGCCGGCATGACGCTGGCGGGCGTGCACGCCGAAGCCAAGCGGGCCGACCGGCTTTTTCCACTTTCGCTTCCTGCCGCAGCCGCCTGCACGATTGGCGGCAATCTTGCGACCAATGCCGGCGGGACGGCGGCCATTGCCTACGGTACGGCGCGCGATCTCGTTCTCGGGCTCGAAGTCGTGCTCGCCGACGGCCGCATCTTGTCGGATCTCTCCAAGCTCAAGAAGAACAACACGGGCTACGATCTGAAGAACCTCTTTATCGGCTCGGAAGGCACGCTGGGGATCATCACCGCGGCGGTTTTGAAGCTTTATCCCCGCCCGCATGCGGTCGCGACCGCTTTCGTCGGGCTCGCCGGGTCGCGCGAGGCACTGCGCTTTCTCGAATTCGTCCGCGACGGCGTCGATTACGAGCTGAAGAGCTTCGAACTCATCCCGCGCATCGCCCTCGATTTCGTGCTCGCGCATGGCAAGGCGGTGCGCGATCCCCTGCCCGCGCCGGCTCGGTGTTACGTCCTCCTCGAAGTCGCCGGACAAAGTCAAGAAATCGACAAGCGCCTACGCGCTCTTCTTCAGTCGGCCAAGGACCGCGGCATGATCGAGGATGCGGCCGCCGCGCCCGAGGAGCGCGAGCTTTTCTGGCGCATCCGCTCGCAGATCTCCGATGTTCAGGCGCAGGAAGGCGGCTCGATCAAACACGACGTGTCGGTTCCGGTCGCCGACGTGCCGGTCTTTCTGGAAGAAGTAGAAAGGCAGGTCGGCGATCGCATTCCTGGCGCGCGGCTCGTCGCCTTCGGGCATCTCGGCGACGGCAACATCCATTGCAACGTCTCGCAGCCGGTCGGCGCGGACAAAGCCACGTTTTTGGCGCGCTGGGACGAAGTGAATGAGATCGTGCATACGATCGTTGCCGCGCATGGCGGCTCGATTTCCGCTGAACACGGAATCGGACGGATGAAACGGGCCCTCCTGCCGCACGTCAAAGACCCGGTCGCGCTGGAGATCATGCGGACCTTGAAAAAGACGCTCGATCCGCAGGGGATCCTCAACCCGGGCAAAGTGCTTTAGAAGAATCGCCGCAAGACAATTCTCCGGCTTCCCGCTTCCGGACGTTACTAACTGTTTCAAACGCCCCAACTTCCTCGGCGGCGTCTATAGCTTCTGCCAGGTTCGACGCGGCAGAGGAAAGATAACGTTCGCGATCCCAAATATTCGAAGTGCCATTGGCCGGGCCATCTGTGAGAGATCGCTTCACACACGACATTGTGCTTGGCGTATGAGGCAGTTCGATTTCACATAGCAGCGGCGGCCAGCGTCGTTTGAGGCGGTCGCCTACGACTGAGGGGACACCTATGTCCAACCAAACGGCCCAGGGAACGAAGCGCCAGGTTCCTGATTTCTCCGCCTACCCCGATCTCGTCGTGATGATCTTGGGGATGCAAGTCCGCGCATCACGCGGGATCAAGACTTTATTGGGCCTGGGGCCGCAGATCGACAAAGCCGGATCCGAGCGTCCCGAGGGACTGCTACATTACGAGAACAACATCATCTTCAAGCTTTATCCGCTGCATATCGGCATGCGCTGGTATTGGCGCGACTTCGAGAGTCTCGACAAGTGGTCGCGTTCAGAGCCGCATCTTGCTTGGTTCAAGAAGTTCATGAAAGATACCGGCGGTACCATGTTCTGGCACGAGACTTTTTTCATGCGCGGCGGCATGGAGGCCATCTACCAGAATTTGGAGAGGCCGCTGGGCTTCGCCGCGTTCCTGCCGATGGGAGCGCCGCGCGGCGTGATGGCGACGCGGATTAAGTCGAAGGCCGCCTAGCGGTCTGGCGAGCGACGGCGCGTTCCCCGCGGCGGGAGAGACACTATCTTTCGATCATCCGGCATGCAGAGAGCGCGCATAAAGCCACCCCTAAATCGCTCCGCAACGTCTCTGTCCAAAAAGGACCGCAGCCAGCGGGACAGGACAGTTTCGGCCGGCTGCCGCGAAAGCACGGCGGCGCGATAAAGAGCTGCGTCTTCGATCCGGCCGAGAATTCCATATGTCGCGGTCAAGTGATCGGCATTCGGCGTGAAGCCTGGCGAAAGCTCGAGCCCCTTCTTGAAAGCTGTGACGGCCTCTTCGTACCGCTCCTGCACGAATCGGCAAACGCCGAGCGCAAAGAAATAAAATGTGGTGGGATGGGGATTCAAGCGCATCGCCATTTGCACGCAGTCGGCACCTTCGTCGCCTTGGCCGCTGTACCCGAGAATGATGGAGAGAAATAAGCGCGCGTCGGGATTGTTCGGGTCCATCTGCACGGCGCGGCGCAAGGCGCACTCGGCCTCGGCGCCATTGCCACGCCAGAATTGCGCCCATCCCAGCATCGAATGCCCCATCGGCAGTCCCGGACTGAGGTCGCATGCCTTTTGCGCATGAATAAATCCCAATTCGCTCAACTCGTGGCGATCGGCGAGAAGCGTCGAAAATCTATAGAGATACGCGCGCGCGAGCCACGCGTGTGCCGTCGCATAAGTCGGATCGACCTCCAGCGCCCCTAGGAAGAAGCCCTGCGCAGCCTCGACCGACTCGATGGAATATTCCCAATAGCGTTCGAGGCCGCAAAGAAGAAGGTCGTGCGCGGCAACATTCACGCCCTCGTGCGCTCCCAGCAAAAGGCTCGTTTCCGCATCCGAGAGACGCACCTCCAATGCGTCAATGATTCGGCGCGATACATCGTCCTGTAACGCGAATATGTCTTCAAGGTCGCGATCGTAGCGCTCCGCCCACAGTTGTGCGCCGCGCACCGCCTCGACGAGCTGCGCGTTGATGCGAACTCTATTTCCGGAGCGGCGTACGCTGCCCTCAAGCAGATAGCGAACGCCAAGCTCACGCGCGATCTCGCGCCCGTCCTTCTGGCTGTGTTTGTAGACGAACGCCGACTGCCGCCCAATCACCAGCATGCCTGAGAGCTTGGACAACAAAGTAATGAGATCGTCGGTCATGCCATCCGCGAAATAATCCTGATCCGGATCGCGGCTCAGATTGGCGAAAGGGAGAACGGCGAGCGAAGGCTTGTCGCTTGGAACGGTGATCGCCGGCAGCAGGTCTGGTTGCGTCCGGCCGCCCGCTGCCCCTTGCGCCGACGCGGGCCACGCCGCATTCGCGACTCCGCTCTCTGCTCGAAAGCAGAACTTGAGTTCATAGGAACCCTTGGGAAGCTCGATGCGGACCTCGTCCAAGTGACCAAGATCGTCGTAATATTCACGCAACTTCGCGCGCAGTCTGGTGGCCTCGACGCGCACGATCGCGTCGATTCGAGGATCGAAATCATCGGCCCGATCGAAGACGGCTGCGCCGATCGAATAGCCCTTGAGCCGGTTGCCTTGGCCCATGAGCGTTTGTTCGACGAGATAATTCAGGAATCTCTGTTGGCGTTCGGCTTGGACGAAAAGCGGACAGCGCAGAATCTTGTCGAGACAGCCGCGAACGAGCGCGGCCTTTGACTCAGCAAGCGTGCCTTGAATGTCTTTCATCGGCCAAAGCAGATCTTGGTTCGGCGGCGGCCCGGTCTGCGCGCGCCGTGGTCTTTCAGCACACGCCTATCAAGATGGACGACGGGATCGGCGCGCCGGCCCCGCTTCAATATCCCCCTCCCCATGTATGCTCAAATGAATTTGCCCCGGCATTGACCAAGGCGGCATTCCTTCGCCGCTCAATTCTTTGCGAACGCGCGGAGTCGATCTCTATCGCACCGCGGCGCGACGCAGCCGGTCGTTGATGGCTTCGCCGAGACCTGTGGCTGGAATGGAAGCTACGGCAATCGTCGCATGGCCTTCCGCGTCGAGCGCCCGCAAATACGCAAATAAATTGGTGGCAGCTTCGGCGAGATCGCCGCGCGGCGACAGATCGAGCACGCGGCCAGTCTTGCCAAACTTGCCGCCGAAATCGAGTCCCGCTTCGCCCTCTTCCATGCACGTTGCTTCCAGGCGAAGTCGCGCGTGCGGCGCATAATGCGACGCGAGCATGCCCGGGGCGCGCGGCCCGTCCTTCTCTCGATGCACCTCTAGCGGCCGCTTCAGCACCGCCTCGATCGCGGCACGCGATATGCCGCCAAGCCGCAAAAGCTCCGGCGCGGCGCCGACACAGGAGACGATCGTCGATTCGAGTCCGACCTGCGTACTGCCGGCGTCGATGATCGCATCGACAAACCCATCGAGATCTTCGCACACGTGCGCGGCGGTTACCGGACTTACGCGACCGGAAAGATTGGCGGAGGGCGCGGCGAGCGGAAGGCCGGTAGCCACGAGAAGATCTTGTGCGACGCGATGGGCCGGTACGCGCAGCGCAACGCTGTCGAGCCCGGCGCGGGCAAGCGCGCATACCGTTAACCCGGGCGCCGGCGCCAGTACGAGCGTCAACGGTCCCGGCCAGAAGGCCTCGGCGAGCGCCGCAGCCTCGCGCGTAAAAACTCCTTGCCGCTCGGCGCCGACGCGGCTTGCGACGTGCGCGATGAGAGGGTTGAACGCGGGCCGGCGTTTCGCCGCGTAAATCCTTGCGACCGCCGCATCGCAGGTTGCGTCCGCGCCTAATCCGTAGACAGTCTCGGTCGGAAAGGCGACGAGGCGGCCGGCGCGCAGCAACTCCGCCGCTCGCCCGATACCCGCCGCGTCGGGGCAAAGGTGGAGCGTGGCACTTTTGGATCTCTCGCTATGCATCCGCAAAACTGCGCCTAATTGACAAGCGGCAGAGGCGCAGTTTTGAGCGATCCCGTCAAGGAGATCGCACCATCGCGAGGCGTCGCCTAAGAGATGAAGGCGCAGAGGCCGCCACGACTTGCTCGGGCCGCTCGGAAAAAAGCGCTGTGCCCTTAGCTCACCCGGCGCATCTTGCCGTAGAGCAGCCGATCGGCGCGCTCCTGCTCCGATTCGCGCGGTATCCGCGTGCCGTGGTTGACGAGGTCAGTCGCCTTGAGCAGGACTTCGCGCAGCGCTTCACCGGCGCGCGCGCAAATTTCTTGCATCGCCGTCGAAGTGCAGCCACCGTGCATCTTGTGCTGACGGCGGATCGCCACGACGGCACCGACGGCGCGGCGGTCGAGATCGGCAACGACGCCTTCGAAATCTTTCCGGAAGGAGGCATCGAGCGCGCCATAGGCCTCGAGCGCCGAGGCGCGGCCGGGTAGAACGGAACTGGCGAAGTATTCTTGGTAACTGACGGGCCGCCAGTGCAGGATGTCGTCGATCAATTCAGGCATGCTCGGCAATTGCTCGATCATCATCACGATCTCGTTGAAGAGATTGAGGTAATCGTTAGCAAGACCGGAAGCCGGGTTGACGATGGCTTCGGCTCGCTGCTGCCGAAGGCCATCCGGCGTCGCAGCGCGCTCCCCAAAGCTTCCAGCAGGATTGTCGCCCATGTTCACGGCTCGCGCATGGCAGATCGTTGGAATTTACCGGGAAGAAAGATAACAATCGGTTTCGGAACTTTTGATTGTGTCGAACGGAACTGGTTGCGATCCGCAAGCGCGAGCGCGGCAGCATCTCGATCTGGCCCGGCAAACCATGCGATTGCCTGTCCAAAACGCGCCGGAAGGTCGCCATTCGGCACCAATGTTCTGTATCGACGCGAGCCGCCAGCGACCCGAGGCTGATCGCAGATCGTCTATATATTCCAGATAGCTAGACTGGTGCTGCAAGAGAGGATCGAACTCTCGACCTCTCCCTTACCAAGGGAGTGCTCTACCACTGAGCTACTGCAGCCCGTCGGGCGGCAAAAGGCGCCTGCGGCCCGGCTATCTGGCACGCACCGCGCCAATAGGCAAGGCAGGCGCGGCGCGCAAAAGGCGAGCGATCTCGGGCGGTTCTGGCATTTTGCGGCGAAGCTTGTCGGGTTGTCTGCAAAGTCTTAATGTTTGTTCATGATTGATAGGGGTTCGCGTTCGTCGGAAAGAGCCGAGAGCACGGTGTCTGATCCCGGAAAAACGGCGGATCGCGACGAAGCGAAGACGATTGCGGCAACGGCCAAACAACGGCTCGCCGCGGCTTTGCGGGAGAATCTGCATCGCCGCAAGGCGCAGGAACGCGGCCGCCGCGCCGCCGAGGACCAAAGGAAATTGCCGGACTAGATCGGCGCAGGGGGGACAATGGATCGCATCCGCATCGTCGGCGGCCGTACGCTCGAAGGCACAATTCCGATCTCGGGCGCCAAAAACGCGGCTTTGCCGCTGATGATCGCCTCCCTGCTGACAAGTGAAACGCTGACGCTCGAAAATACGCCCAGCGTCGCCGATGTCGGCATGCTGCTGCAGATCTTGAGCCATCATGGCGTCGATTACAGCGTCGACGGGCGCAAGCCGGGCGACGAGCCGCAGGCGAGCCGCACGCTCCACCTTTCGGCGCGCCGCATCGTCGATATCACCGCTCCCTACGACCTTGTCGCCAAGATGCGGGCGAGTTTCTGGGTGGTCGCGCCGCTGCTGGCCCGGATGGGCGAGGCGCGCGTATCGCTGCCCGGCGGTTGCGCCATCGGCACGCGGCCCGTCGATCTTCTCCTCATGGTGCTCGAAAAACTCGGCGCCCAAGTCGATATCGAAGCCGGCTATGTTCATGCCCGCGCCAAGAACGGATTGAAAGGCGGCGAGATCAACTTCCCAAAAGTAACCGTCGGGGGGACGCATACCGCGCTGATGGCCGCCTCGCTCGCCAAAGGCCATACGCTGATCACCAATGCCGCCTGTGAACCGGAAGTGGCGGACGCCGCCGCCTGCCTCACCAAGATGGGCGCCAAGATCAAGGGCGCCGGGCGGCCGACGATCGAGATCGAAGGCGTCGACAGGCTCGGCGGCGCATGTCACAGCGTCGTGCCGGATCGGATCGAAGCCGGCACCTACGCGATCGCCGTCGCCATGACCGGCGGCGACGTGCTGCTGGAACATGCTTCGCCGACGCTGTTGCAAATGGCCCTCGACGCCGTCACTCAGGCCGGCGCCGACGTAGCGATCACCAACGAAGGTATCCGCGTCCGCCGCAATGGCGCAGGGATTGCGCCCGTCGATATTTCGACCGCGCCTTTCCCCGGCTTTCCGACCGATCTTCAGGCCCAATTCATGGCCTTGATGACCAGGGCCAAAGGCCGCTCGCGGATTACCGAGACGATCTTCGAAAACCGTTTCATGCATGTCCAGGAGCTTGCCCGGCTGGGGGCGCGCATCAAGCTCGACGGCGATGTGGCGCATGTCGAAGGGGTTGCCGAATTGCAAGGCGCGCCCGTCATGGCGACCGATTTGCGTGCCTCGGTCTCGCTCGTCATCGCGGCGCTCGCGGCGCGCGGCGAAACCGTGGTCAACCGCGTCTACCACCTCGATCGCGGCTTCGAACACCTCGAAAAGAAGCTCGGCCGCTGCGGTGCCATCGTCGAACGCATCCCCGGAGCGGGCTAGTACCGCTTGAACTTGGGCGGCGGCAGGCACAAATCCCGGAAAAACCGGAGGATCGCCGCAATGCCCGATAGTTTGCGCCTCGTCGCCCTCGATACCGAAGACTTGGCGATCGTTTCCGCCAATCTTCAGGATGCGCTCGTCAAAGTGGCCGACATGGCCTATCTGCCGCGCTCCAAGCGGTTTGCCTTGGTCGCGGCGCGTTTCGACTGGGTGGCGGCGGCGGAAGGAAAGAATGAACGCTGCCGCACCGGACTCCACTTCGAGCGCGTGCTCAAAGCGACCTGCACCGGCTTCGATCAGAACGCCAAGGATACCTGCCTCAATCTGCTTAGCGTGGTATATGCCGCCAAGGACCCGCCGGCCGGCGATGTGACGCTTACCTTTTCAGGCGGCGCCGCCGTGCGCCTCGACGTCGAATGTCTGGAGGCGCAAGTCCACGACATGGGCCCCCGCTGGGTGGCGAAGACCTGCCCCGCGCATAAGCTGGATGACGCCGCGGAGTCGCCGGCGGGCTAACGTAAGATCCCGTGAAACTGGTCGATTGCGCGGATCGTGCGATGGCCTATCGTGCGACACCTGGAGCCCATGTTCGAAAGCCTCTACCAATCTTTCGCTGAACCCGCCGATTCTTCGCAATCCGCGCCACGGCTCGGGGCCCTGCGCAAGGAGCTTGCCCGGCAAGGTCTATCGGGCTTTCTCGTACCGCGCGCCGACCGGCATCAGAACGAATACGTGCCGCCCTGCGAAGAGCGGCTTGCCTGGCTGACCGGCTTTACCGGCTCGGCCGGCCTCGCCATCGTCCTGAAGGATCGTGTCGTCCTCTTCGTCGACGGCCGCTATACGCTGCAAGCCAAAGAACAGGTCGATCTTTCGCGCATCGACCCCGTGCCGCTCGCCTCCACGACCCCGGAGAAATGGCTCGAAAAGCATGCTAGCCGAGGCATGAAACTAGGCTACGATCCTTGGCTGCATACGCCCGCGCAAATCGAACGGTTTGAAAAGGCCGCCGCTTCGGCGGGCGCCGAGCTCGTCGCCGTTGCGGAGAATCCGATCGATGTGATTTGGCGCGATCGGCCGGCGGCGCCCCTGGGCGCAATCCATCGTCATCCGGCCCGCTTTGCCGGCGAGCCGGCGCGGAAAAAGCTGGCGCGGATTCGCGCCGCGCTCGGCGACGCCGACGCACTCTTGGTGAGCGACCCGCATGCGGTGGCCTGGGCTCTCAACATCCGCGGCCGGGACGTCGCCTATACGCCGTTGCCTTTGGCCTTCGCGTTGATCCGCAGGGAAGGCAAGCCGCGCCTCTATGTCGATGCCGCGAAACTTGGACCCGACGTTCTCGCCTATCTCCACGACCTCGCGGACGCTGCCGAGCCGACGCAGCTCGAAGCCGATCTCCGGGCGTTGGGAAAAGAGAAGAAGCGCGTCCTCTTCGATGCGGCGACCGTCCCCGTCAAGCTCCCACGTTTGCTGAAGGAAGCGGGCGGCGAGGCGCAGATCGGAGCCGATCCGATCGCCCTGATGAAGGCGCGCAAAAACAGAATCGAGATCGAAGGCGCACGCCGCGCCCAACTGCGCGATGGCGTCGCCTTGCTGCGATTTTTGCATTGGTTCGGCAGCGCAGCGCCGCAGGGCAAACTCACCGAAATCGACGCCGCGCAAGCGCTGGAGACTTTCCGGCGTCAATCGCCGCTCCTGAAGGATCTCTCCTTTGCGACGATTTCGGCCGCCGGACCGAACGCGGCAATTCCGCATTATCGCGTCACGGTCGCCTCGAACCGCAAGATCAAGAAAGGCATTTTTCTCATTGATTCCGGCGCGCAATACGAAGATGGCACGACCGACGTGACCCGCACGCTCGCGGTCGGCGCGCCGACGCGCGAAATGCGCGACCGGTTCACCCGCGTGCTCAAAGGCCATATTGCCATCGCCCGCGCCGTCTTCCCGAAAGGCACGTCCGGCGCGCAGATCGACGCACTGTCGCGGCTGGCGCTTTGGCAGGCGGGGCTCGATTTCGCGCACGGCACGGGCCACGGCGTCGGTTCGTATCTCTCCGTCCACGAAGGGCCGCAGCGGATCTCGAAATTGGGCGGCGCTCCCCTCGAGGCGGGGATGATCGTCTCCAACGAACCCGCCTACTACAAGGCAGGGGAATTCGGCATTCGCATCGAAAATCTGGTCGTTGTGATCCCACGCAAAATTAACGGCGCCGAGCACGAGATGTTCGGCTTCGAGACGCTGACGCTGGCGCCCATTGATCGTTCGCTGATCGAAGTCAGACTTCTCGATGCGGACGAGATCGCTTGGCTCAACGCCTACCACGCGCGCGTGCGCAAGGCGCTGTCGCCGCTGGTCGAACCTGCTCTGCGCGCATGGCTCCGGCGCGCAACGCGTCCGATCCACAAATGATCAGGATTGCATGGCGTTCTTGAGGATCTCGCGCAGCGACCATTGGCCCTGCTGGCCGACAATCTCGCCGCGGATATTGTCGAGTTTCCAGAGCTTCCCCTCTTTGACGAAATCGTAGTGGATAATCGAGGAGTCGCTCTGCGAATTGAAGCGCGCCGCGACGCTCATCCGATCTGCTTTCTCCGATTCAGGCGCGATGGCCAGATCTTCGACATCGCTCTCCGAATTCGTAATCGGATCGAAGTTGAGAATCGAACCGCCTGCGGCTTTTTTCTCCGCTCCCGCCACGGCGGCGATGAGCCCCTTGGA
>JASHSW010000126.1 GCA_030038595.1 Methylovirgula sp. | reverse complement strand
AATTCGACCAAGTTCGGATGGGTGAACGTATGGTCGCCGATGTCATGACCCTCGGCGTACTCGCGCTGCACGATATCGGGGTATGCGCCGGCGTTCTCCCCAACGATGAAGAATGTCGCACGGACGTGTTTCTGTTTCAGGATATCGAGAATCTGCGGCGTGTAGGTCGGATCGGGTCCGTCGTCGAAGGTCAACGCCAGTTTTTTCTTTTGCAGACCGAATCTCTGAATGATGAAGGAGGTGGGCAACACCATGTAATTCTCGTCGACAATGTCGCCCGTCTGCGGATCGAGCTCGTAGACGCGCCGCCCATCCGATGGCTGCGCGGCGACATGAAGAATTTCGCCCTCATTCTCGAAATAGACCTCCTGGGTCGAGGGAATCGTCTTCAACGCCTCGGGCGCGGCGGCGTTATACGGCTGCCCCATCACCGACCAGACCGAAGGGTCCTCCGAGCCAAGCCGCCAGAGTGCGTAGCCGACCGGCTTATAGATGTCGGCGGCGTGGATCTCGTTGAACGCGGTCACCGCGTCGAGGAACCAGACGTCGTGCGCCGCGCCATCGCCGCTCTTGTAAGTGAAATGCGGGTTCTCGGCGTCCGGGTCGAAGTCGATCTCGGCGTCGGTCGCATGCGCGAGCCGCGCCATCTCCTGGAACGTCAGATCGTTGGCGGGCTTACCGGGAGCCCAGTCATAGCCATAGCTTCCGAGCGCGATGATGGTACGATCGGGATCGAGATCCTTCATCCGCTCGTCGAGAAGGCGCTCGTACCAGCCCTGGCTCGCGATGCTTCCGGCCGTACCCTCTTCCCAATGCTCGTCGTAAGCCATGAGGATCATGAAATCGACGAGATGCGAATAGGCGACGTAGTCCCAGGAATCGTCGTCGAAGGGTACTGCCAAGAGGACCAACCAGCCGTGCGGTTTGAACGCCGCGCGCATCTCTTTCAGGAAGGTCTTGAGATCGGCCTGCGCGCTGTCCGGGACCGACTCGAAGTCGACGGTTAAGCCTTGGAACTTGTTGAAGTCGAGGAAGGCGATGATCTGCTGCAGTCGCTCGGCGCGTTTGGCGGGATCGGCGAGCCAGCGCGCCAGCCCTGCCCCGTCCCATACCCCCTCGACCGAGTTCTGCAGCAGCGGAAAGATCGGCTTATTGGGATCGGCCTCGCGGATGGCTTCGAGGCCGCGATGGTCGAGATCGTTGCGGATGCCGATGTCGCTGCCTTGCACGCTGAGCCAGGTCGGAATGACCCAATCGAGATGCGGCAGATCTTTTTTCAGCGCCGAATAAGCGCTCTGATCCCAATTCGCATAGAAGCCGACGCTTAACGGCCGGCCGGGAACGCCGCCCAAGCCAGCCGCGGAACCGCCTAACCGGCCCTGCGCCGCCGGCTTGATGTGGGCGATGCGCCAGAGGTCGCGTTCCTTGCCGCGCAGCGCGGCCGCAACGCGCACCGTCGAATTTGCCAGCGCGTGGCGCGTGACCACGGACGGCGCAGGCGGCCCGAACAGGGTTTCGGCGGTACCTTCGAGATCGGTGTCGGGCGGCGGCTCATTGCCCATCAAGAGAATGACGAATACCACGCACACGACGGCCACCGCCGCGGTGCCAATCCGCATCGTCCAGGAGATCCACGAGGCGCGCCGGCCGGTCGGATCGAAAAAGATCGGTTTTGTCCGCATTTCCGCCAAGTGGAGGTCGAATCGAGCTGGGACTTAGGGGTCTGTCGCCTGAACGGCCGCTGAACGCGGCCCTTTCGCCGCGCCTTGATCTGGCGGATCGCAATGCAGGCGGCGCAGGCGCCGGCGATCTCGCCCAATTCACGTCGCAAAACCGCCAATTGAAAGAAGCGGCCAGTTGGGCGATAAGGAAGCGTTGGCCGCAGTCCCCCCGAGCGGCAAGACCGCCGTCGCGCTTCGATCGAGCCGTCTGGATTCGCAAACGCAAGGAGACAAAAAGGATGGCCCGCATCAGCGCCCTCTTGGCAAGCCTCACCATCGCGCTTGTCGCATTCAGTATGCCGCTAGCTGCGGATGAATTCTCGGCTTCGCAGAAGAGCGAGATCGAAGGAATCATCAAAGACTACATCATGAAGAACCCGGAGTTGTTGCGCGACGCGATCAACGAACTCGAGGCGCGCGACAAGGCCGCCGAAACGGCGACTCGCGACAAGCTCATCAAAGATCCGCAGAGTCCGCTTTATACGTCGCCCTATCAGGCGATCGTCGGCAATCCTGACGGCAAGCTGACGCTCGTCGAATTTTTTGACTATAACTGCGGCTATTGCAAAAAGATGCTGCCTGACATCGCCCGGCTGATGAAGGACGAGCCGGATCTGCGTGTCATCCTGCGCGACTATCCCATTCTTTCCGATGCCTCTGTCGATGCGGCGCAGGTCGCCGCGGCGGTGCGCAACCAGTTCAAAGGCGAGAAATTCTGGGAATTTCACCAGAAGCTGCTTGGCTCGCACGGTCCGGTCGGCAGGGATCAGGCGCTCGCCGTCGCGCAAGCACTCGGCGCAGACATGGGAAAGATTGAGAAAGACATGAACGCGCCGACCGTCAAAGAGGGGCTCGACGAGTCGGACCGGCTCGGCCGCGACCTCGCGCTCAACGGCACGCCGTCCTATGTGGTCGGCGATGAGGTTGTCGTCGGCGCGATTGGCTATGACGCCCTGAAAGCCAAGCTCGACAACGTTCGGAAATGCGGAAAAGTCGTTTGTTCCTGACCTGTTCGCGGCCGCATGCGGACTGACCGATCGCTTCGATCAAGACGTGGCCTCTTCGCCCATCCGGCGCTTTCTTTGCCGCAGGAAGCCGGCTAAGGAAGCGCGAAGGAATCCGGGCCCGATCCGATGCTCAAGGCCGTCCACGTTCTCAATGGGCCAAACCTCAACCTGCTCGGCACGCGCGAACCGACGGTCTACGGCCGCGAAACCCTGGCAATGATCGAGGCGCGGTTGGCGCAAACCTGCAAAGCACACGGCGTCACTTTGCATTTCCGCCAATCGAATCAGGAGGGCGATCTCGTTACCTGGATTCAAGACGCCGGCCGGGCGGGCGAACCGATCATCCTCAATGCCGGCGCCTACAGCCACACCTCCATCGCCCTCGCCGATGCCATCAAAGGCGCCAATGCGCGCGTCGTCGAGGTACATCTCTCCAACATCCACGCGCGCGAGAGATTCCGCCGCGTCTCGCGCATCGCTCCCGTGGCATATGGCGTTATCCTGGGATTTGGCGCGGCGTCCTACGATCTCGCGCTGCAAGCTTTGCTGTCGGCCAAGCCCGAAAGTTGAAGGAATGACGGAAAAAAAAACGGTGCCGGCGCCGATCGACCCGCACCTCGTGGAAACGCTTGGGGAAATTGCCACGCGCCTCGATTTGAG
The DNA here is from genome assembly GCA_030038595.1 of Methylovirgula sp. Taxonomy (GTDB): domain Bacteria; phylum Pseudomonadota; class Alphaproteobacteria; order Rhizobiales; family Beijerinckiaceae; genus Methylovirgula. Next base: position 12,024 of record JASHSW010000126.1, on the reverse strand, counting down.
CGAGATCGAGGTCGTGCAAGGCGAGCTGCGGATCCGAGTAACCCGCCGGGGAGGCGCGCTGTTCGTTACGCCGGGCGACGGTGCGGCCATGCCGTCCTTGCCGGCGCCGGCTTCGGATCCGAGCGCAGCGTGGCCGGCGCAAGCGCTTGCCATGCATCCGGGAACCGTGAAATCGCCTATGGTCGGCACGGTTTACCTGCGGCCCGCGCCCGACACGCCGCCTTTCATCGCCGCCGGCGCGCAGGTGAAGGCAGGCGACAAGATTTTGTTGATCGAGGCCATGAAGACCTTCAACGACATCGTTGCGCCGCGCGCCGGTACGGTGATCGCAATTCTGGTCGAAGATGCCCAACCAGTAGAATTCGACCAGCCACTCGTCGTGATCGAATGACCCGGCGCGTGTTTTCTCGGCGCAAACGCCTTTTCTGATCGATGCCCATGTTCGACAAGATCCTCATCGCCAACCGCGGCGAAATCGCTTTACGAATCCTGCGCGCCGCCAAGGAATTGGGCATCGCGACCGTCGCCGTTCACTCGACCGCCGACTCGGAGGCGATGCACGTCAAACTTGCCGATGAATCGGTCTGCATCGGTCCGCCGCCGGCGCGCGAATCCTATCTCAACATTCCGGCTCTGCTCTCGGCCTGCGAGATCACCGGCGCGGAAGCGGTGCATCCCGGCTATGGGTTTCTCGCCGAGAACGCGCGTTTCGCCGAAATCCTTGCCGAACATCAGATTGGTTTCATCGGTCCGAGCCCGGAACACATCCGCCTCATGGGCGATAAGATCGAGGCGAAGCGCACCGCCAAACGGCTCAATATCCCCTGCGTACCGGGCTCCGACGGCCCGGTGACCGCAGAGGATGCGCCGAAGATCGCCGAGGACATCGGATTTCCGGTGCTGGTCAAAGCCGCCGCGGGCGGCGGCGGACGCGGGATGAAAGTGGCGCGCAACGCCATAGATTTGTCGGTGGCGCTCGCTACCGCCCGCAGCGAGGCCAAAGCGGCCTTCGGAGACGATGCCGTCTATCTCGAGAAGTTCCTCGACAATCCGCGCCATATCGAGGTGCAAATTCTTGGCGACGGCGAGGGGCATGCGATCCATCTCGGCGAACGCGATTGCTCCTTGCAGCGGCGCCACCAAAAACTCCTCGAAGAGAGCCCCTCGCCGGCACTGAATGCCTCACAGCGGCTCGAAATCGGCGAGATATGCGCCGCCGCGATGCGCAAACTTCAATATAAAAGCGCCGGCACCGTCGAATTTCTGTACGACGACGGCCGCTTCTATTTCATCGAGATGAATACCCGAATTCAGGTCGAGCATCCGGTGACCGAAATGGTCACCGGTTTCGATCTTCTGAACGAGCAGATCAAGATTGCCGCCGGCTCGCCGTTGAGCATTGCCCAATCCGATGTCGTCCTTTCTGGCCACGCGATCGAGTGCCGGATCAATGCCGAAGATCCGATCACATTTCAGCCCTCGCCAGGAAAGATCGATTATTATCACCCGCCCGGCGGGCTCGGCGTGCGCGTCGACAGCGCCGCCTATGCGGGCTACGCCATCCCGCCTTATTACGATTCCCTTGTCGGCAAGCTGATCGTGCACGGGCGTACGCGCAACGAGGCGCTACTGCGGCTGCGCCGCGCGCTCGACGAATTCATCGTCGACGGAATCGATACGACGCTTCCTCTGTTCCGGACGCTGATCCGCAACCCCGATATCCAGAACGGCCTCTACGACATCCATTGGCTGGAGAGATTTCTGGCGAGCGGCGGAATGGAGATCGCCGTGGGCTAGGCCGCGCCTACCCATGCAAATTGCATTGGAAGCGTTCCGCAACCTGCCTCGCATCTTACGGCGCGTTCTTGACGGCGGCGGTACGAAAGACCCATCTTCAGCGCATGACACGGCCCCGCGACGAGTTCGAGATCACGCCGGACATCCTCTTGCGCGCCTATTCCATCGGCCTCTTTCCGATGGCGGAGAGCGCCGAGGACCAAAATCTTTTTTGGATCGATCCCGAAGCGCGCGGCGTCTTTCCGCTCGATCGCATGATCGTCTCCAAGAAACTTGCCAAGACGATCCGCTCCGAGCGTTTTGAGGTCCGTGTCGATTGCGACTTTGAAGCGGTGATCGAGGGCTGCGCGAGCGCCGGAACGGGCCGCGAAAAAACCTGGATCAATCAGCGCATTAAGCGCCTCTATGGGCAGCTTTTCGAGCAGGGCAAGGTGCACAGCGTGGAGGCATGGCAAGACGGTGCTTTGGCCGGCGGCCTTTATGGCGTCGTTCTCGGCGCCGCCTTCTTCGGCGAGAGCATGTTCCATCGCCAGAGGGACGCCTCGAAAGTCGCGCTGATCCATCTCGCGGCCCGGCTTGCGGCGGGCGGCTTTCGTCTCCTCGACACCCAATTCGTGACGCCGCATCTGGAAAGCATGGGCGCCATCGAGGTCTCCAAGGATTATTACCGCTTGCTTCTCGCCGAGGCGGTCGCGCAGACGGCGAATTTCTGGATCTGGCCGAAGGGCCGGCACGTATCGGGTCGGGAGGTTCTCGCCGCCCTGCCCCGGCCGGCAGACACTGGCCGGCCCGAACTCTAGTTCGAGTCTTCCGGGCGCTCTAAAGGTCGCCGTCGCCCGGCGCCGAATTCGGCGGAGCGGCTTGCCGACCGGGTGATGCGGCTGGCGCCGCCGGCGGAACGAAGCCGGGCGGCGGCCCGACCTCGATCGGCCCGCTCGGCAGCCGCGGAGCGCCGTCCGCATCCGCTGCCCCTCGCAAGGCGGGAGGCGCTGGTTGCTGTTGCGGCTTCGCGGCCGGCGCGGGCTCGACCGCGGCGGTGGAAGGCGGCGAAGCGATCACTTGTTGGTCGCCTTTGCAGCCGGTGAGCCAAATGTCATAGACGGGATGATCGAGCGCGTTCAAGCCAGGGCTTGCCGCGAACATCCAGCCGGTAAAGATCCGCTTCGCTTTCTTGTCGGGGCCAACGTTGTCGACCTCGACGAACGTATCGGTCTGCGGAGCCTCGGTGGGCGGGCGCGTGTAGCAGACGCGCTCGGTGATTTGCAGCGTACCGAACTGCACCGTTTCATTGGTGGCGACTTCGAAGGAGATGATCCGCCCGGTAATCTTGTCGAGACCGGAGAACACCGCGATCGAATGTTTGATCTTGTCGGCTGCCGCGGGATGGATGCCGCCGCCCGACGCAGCCAAAAGCACCACAAGAGCGGGAAGAAGATGCTTTCGAGGTCTCGCCATTCCCATGTGCCAATTGCCAGCCGTACCGAATCGGGCGATCAACCATCATGAAAGTCCGGCCGGAATAGGGCCAGGACTAGCGCGCCGCGCACGGTTCAGCCGACGATCTCATTGCCGGAAAAGAATTGTTCGATCTCGATTGCTGCCGTCTCGGGCGAATCCGATCCATGCGCCGAGTTCTCGCTAATCGAAAGGGCAAATTTCTTGCGCACCGTACCGGGGTCGGCTTTGGCTGGATCCGTCGCGCCAAGCACCTCGCGATATCTTCGGATCGCATCTTCGCCTTCGAGCACTTGCACGACTACCGGCCCCGCCGTCATTGTCGCCACGAGTTCCGCAAAGAACGGACGGTCCTTGTGAACGGCATAAAAGGTCTCGGCTTGTGGGCGCGTCATCAGCACCCGTTTTTGCGCGACGATCCGCAGTCCCGCGGCTTCGATCATGGCGTTGATCGCGCCGCTAAGATTGCGACGCGTCGCATCCGGCTTCAAAATGGAAAAGGTACGCTCTATCGCCACCTGTCCTCGCGATCTTCGGAGTGCGGCGCTTATAGCTGCGCCTGCCAAGCGCGGCAACCGCGCGCCGTGCGGCGCGCTGGACATCCAGCATAGCGCTTTCTATAAAGCCGGCCCACACCCTGCCCAGGTAGCTCAGTTGGTAGAGCAGCGGACTGAAAATCCGCGTGTCGGTGGTTCGATTCCGCCCCTGGGCACCATCATTCCCGCAAATCCGAAATTTCGACGCGGTCTGCACCGCACGATGACACGCTTCGAAAGGCGCGCCGTGCGCGGCTACCGTTTGGCGAGTGCCGGGCCCCGGGGCCGGTCACGCGATACGCGCCCGAGGGTTCGGACTTTGGCAGGATTTATCGGCAAATATCCCCTTTGTACTTGGATTCTTTCCTAAATCTCGTGTAAGCGATACACTCGGTTCATGCGTTCCAAATCGCACCAGGATTTCGCGCGAGGGGTTGCCGAAGTTCCCGGCGGCCATCGTATCGCGGCGCCACGCGGGGAGAGCCGGGCTTCGGATGTCGTGTACGCGTGGTTTTCTTTTTGTGGCATGCGCAAGCATGCTCGTCAGCGGCTGCGTAACCTACCAGCCGGAACCGATCTCGGCCGCCGCCAATGCGCAGTCGCTCGATAGCCGCAGTCTCGCGAACCCGCGGCTGCGCCAGTTCGTCGCGTTGGCGATACATCCGAACGGCGACCCGCAACCCGTCAAATGGGATCTTACGACCTTGACGCTTGCCGCGCTCTACTATCATCCCGACCTCGCCATCGCGCACGCCAAATTGGCGGCGGCAAGAGCGGCGGCGGTTACTGCCGCGGAATATCCCAACCCGGTCCTCAACTTTACGAACATTATCGGCCAAGGCCTCGTGCCGGAGGCCATTCCGATTGGCGCCGCGCCGCTGACCATCGGCCCCGTGGTGGATTTCATGCTCGAGACGTTCGGCAAGCGCGAAGCCCGCACCGCGCAGGCCCAACATCTCGCCGATGCAGCGCGTCATGATCTCGCGACCGCCGCCTGGCAGGTGCGCGGCCGCGTACGCGCCGCGCTGCTCGCGGTCTGGGCCGCTGAGCGACGTCTGGCGCTTACCAAGCAGCGGCTTAGCGCCGAGGAGCAACTGGTCGATCTCCTCGAACATCGCCTCACCAACGGCGCCGCGTCCGCCCTCGATCTGCAGCGCGAACGCATCAACCGGGAAGAAATCGAGCTTTCGGTTCAAGACCTCGAACAGGTCGCCGCCGAAGCCCGCGTGCAGCTTGCTACGGCGATCGGCGTTCCCGTCGAGGCGCTCGACGGCGCCGACTTGGAAACGAGCGCTTTCGATCATCCGCCGCAGATCGCCTTGGATTCCGCCAACTGGCGGCGCGAGGCGCTGACCGAACGCAGCGACATTCAGGCGAGCCTCGCCGACTATGAAGCGGCGCAGTCGGCGCTACGTCTCGCCGTCGCCAACCAATATCCGAACTTGATTTTGAGTCCCGGCTATACGTACGAGTACGGGATCAACCAATACGAACTCAATCTCAGCACGACGCTGCCGATCTTCAACCAGAACCAGGGGCCGATCGCCGAGGCGTTCGCTAAGCGACAGCAAGCCGCGGCAACCTTTACCGCCCTTCAGGCGCAGGTGATCGGCGCCATCGACGCGGCCGCAACGGCGTACCGCAAGTCCACGCAGACGCTCGCCGTCGCCGACGCGCTGCTGGCCGAAGAACAGCGCCGTAGCGCACAAATGGAAAACTCGTTCCGCGCCGGCCAGATCGACCGCCCCGCCCTCCTCGCAGCGCAAGCCGAGGCCGCGGTGACGGCGCTCGCCCGGTTCGATGCCCTCGTGCGGCAGCGCCAGGCGCTAGGCAGCCTCGAAGACGCTCTGCAGCGCTCTCTCTACGGACCCGATATCCTGTCGGCTGCGCCACCGGAGTCGGCGACGTGAAGTCGGCGCTCCCCGGTCGGCTCCTTGCCGCGATTCTGCTGCTTCTGGCGATCGGCGGGGGCCTTGCATTGGTCGCGCACGCTTACGTCGGCCAAACGAAGGCGGACGACAGCGACGAAGACGAAAGTATCGCCAATCCGCCGACGCGCGTAACGATGAAAAACGGCATGGCCGTTCTCACCTTGAGCCCGGCGGACGTGCAGAATGCCGGCATCGAATGCGCCCCGCTCAAGCCGACGCCAGGCGAGGAGGCCGTGCTCGGCTATGCGACGGTTCTCGATCCCACGCCTTTGGCGGAGCTCAACAGCCAATACGCCGATGCCGACGCGCAGGTAAAAAGCGCGACCGCCAAGCTTCTCATTTCGCAGGCGGCGCTGCAGCGCGCCCAGGTTCTCTACAAGGACCAGCAGAATATCTCGGCGGCGCAGTTGCAGAGCGCACAGAGCAACTCTGACACCGATCAAGCGCTGCTTGCCGCAGCTCGCGCCCGCCTTGCGAGCCTGGCGGAAACTACGCGCCAGGCCTGGGGAGACGTGCTCGGCGCGGCGCTCGCCGACCATGCGCCGTTGGTCGGCGATCTGATCGCGCGGCGCGATTACGTTCTCAAAGTGACGCTGCCGCCCGACGTCGTCATCAACGCGCCGCCGGAGACCGCGATTGCAACGCTCTATGGCAGGATCCGTGTACCGCTTCGGTACGTTTCACTGGCGACTGCCGTCAATCCGAAGCTCCAGGGAGTGAGCTACCTTTACGTCGCCGCGGCGCGGGACGAGCTGCTGCCCGGCTTAAATCTCGATGTCTCGATGGCGGTCAAATCGGCGCGACCCGGATTGGTGGTCCCCAACTCATCCGTCATCTGGCTCGAGGGCCAAGCTTGGATCTACGTGCGCTCGGATGCGAATACCTTTATCCGCCGCGAAATCTCCCCCAATCGTCCAGCGGCCGACGACGGATACATCGTTACCGACCTGCCGGCTGGCACAGAAGTCGTCGTGCGCGGCGCGCAGATGTTGCTTTCCGAGGAATTCCGCGCGCAGGTCCCGGTCGAGGATTAGCGATGATGCGCGTCGTCGGCCTCCAGGCTTTCATAATCCGCTTCGCGCTGCGCTTTCGCGCCATCGTCGTCGTGCTCGCCTGCCTACTCGTTGCCTACGGCATCTATGTCCTCGGCCACGGCAGCTACGACGCCTTTCCGGAATTTGCCCCGCCGCAGGTCGACGTGCAGACCGAAGCTCCCGGCTTCGCATCGGAGCAGGTCGAGACGCTGGTCACGCGGCCGATCGAGTCGTCAATCAACGGCGCCCCCAATCTGCAGCGCATTACCTCGAGCTCGATCGGCGGACTCTCCGACATTAAGGTCTATTTCGACCCGAACACCGATCTCTTTCATGATCGGCAACTGGTGGCGGAGCGTTTGGCGGCGGTCACCGACCAGCTGCCGGCCGGAGTCAAGCCGCCGTCGATGACCCCGCTCACTTCCTCGGCGGCGACCGTGCTGGTAATCGGTCTGACCTCCAACAAGCAATCGTTGATGCAGCTGCGCACTATTGCGACTTGGGTGGTGCGCCCGAGCCTGTTGTCCGTCCCGGGCGTGGCGGGTGCGGAAATCTTCGGCGGCGAGCAGAAATCGACGCAGATCATCGTGCATCCGGATCGACTCATTCGCTTCGGGCTGGGCATGAACGACGTACTCGCCGCGGCGCGACGCGCCACCGGCGTGCGCGGCAGCGGCTTTGTCAGCACCCCCAACCAACGCATCACCTTGCAGGCGGACGTTCAGTCGATCGGGCCGGCCGAAATCGCGCGCACGGTCGTGGCGCGGCAGAACGGCGGCAGCGTCGTCCTCGGAGACGTGGCGGACGTCGTCACGGCACCGGAGCCGGCGATCGGCGCCGCCGCGATCATGGGCCAGCCGGGCGTCGTGATGAATATCGACGAGCAATACGGCGCCAACACGCTCGACGTCACCAAAAGCATCGAAGCGGCGCTCGCCGACCTTCGGCCAACTTTGGCGAAGGAAGGCGTGACGCTGCACGGCGGTCTGTTCCGCCCGGCCAACTTCATCATCGCGGCGACCGACAATCTGCGCTCTTCGCTGCTCATCGGCGGCGCCCTGGTCGTGGTCGTGCTCATTCTTTTCCTCTTCGACCTGCGCGCCGCCGCGATCTGCTGTTCGGCCATCCCGATCTCGCTGCTTGCCGCCGTGGTCGTCTTGCAGGCCTATGGGGTGACGCTCAACACCATGACCCTCGGCGGTCTGGCGATCGCGCTCGGCGAGGTTGTCGACGACGCGGTCATCGGCATCGAAAATATCACCCGTCGGTTGCGCGAGAACCGGCAGCGGCACGAGCCGCGCCCGCCGGCGCGCGTCGTATTGGAGGCGACCTACGAGGTGCGTAGCGCCGTGGTCTATGCGACGTTCGCCGTACTCCTCGTATTCCTTCCCGTGGTCACCCTGTCGGGCGTCGCCGGCCGTTTGTTCGCCCCCCTCGGTCTCACCTACATCTTCGCGGTCTTGGCCTCGCTGATCGTCGCCATCACCGTGACGCCGGCGCTCTCGCTGCTGTTTCTGCCGAAACATACGAAAGAGCGGGTGCCGCCGGTCATCCAATGGACGCGGGGCGGCTACGAAGGGATCCTGCGCCGCGTGGTGAAAGCGCCGCGCCTGGCGATCGCCACGGCCGCGATCCTGACGATTGGCGGCATCGCGCTCCTGCCCTCGTTCGGAGAGACCTTCCTTCCCGATCTTCAAGAAGGGCATTTCATCCTTCACATGACCGTCATGCCGGGCACCGCCACCTCCGAATCGCTGCGGATGGGAGCGCGCGTGACGGCGGCCTTGCTGCAGCTCCCGATCGTCCGCTCTGTCGCGCAGCGGGTGGGGCGCGCCGAGCGGGCCGCCGCCGGCGACACGCACGGCTTGCATCAGAGCGAGTTCGAGGTCGAACTGAAGTCGTTCTCGAGCTTGGCGGCGCAAACCGCCAAATCGGACATCTTGAAGAAATTGACGAATTTCCCGGGAGTCAATTTCTCCGCCAATACGTTCCTGACCGAACGCGTCAACGAAACCTTCTCGGGCTACACGACCCCGGTCGCCGTGAACGTCTACGGCAGCGATCTCAACGTCATCAACAACACCGCGGAACGCGTTGCCGAAGTGCTGCGCGGCATTCCGGGCGCCAGCTCGGTCGAAATGGAATCGCCGCTCGGTCTGCCGCAGATCACGATCAAGCTACGCCCCGCCGATCTGCGCCGCTGGGGGTTCGATCCCGCCGGGATTCTCGACGTCGTGCGCACCGCCTACCAAGGCGACGTAGTCGGGCAGACCTACGAGGGTGACCGTGTTTTCGATGTCGTCGTGCGGCTCGCCCAAGGCAAGGGCAACATCGCCGATATTCGCGACCTGCCGATTCAAGCGCCGGACGGCACCTACGTCCGTCTGCGCCAGGTGGCCGACGTCAAGGCCTCGTCCGGCCTCTACGAGATTCAACACCAAGGCGGACGGCGGCTGCAGTCCATCACTTTGGATGTGGTGGGGCGCGACCCCACTTCTTTCGTTCAGGAGGCCCGCCGAGAGATCGCGGCCAAAGTCAAACTGCCGGCCGACACCTATATCGTTTATTCCGGCGCCGCGGAGGGGCAGGCGCAGGCACAAACCGACCTTACTTTGAAGGGGATCTGCGCCGGCATCGGCATTGTGCTCCTGCTGTCGGTCGTCACGCGCAATTGGCGCAATCTCGTAGTGACGCTGGCGAACCTTCCGTTCGCTTTGGTTGGCGGGGTCGTTGCGGTGTTTCTTTCGGGTAGCGTGTTGTCGCTTGGATCGCTGGTCGGATTCGTCACGCTGTTCGGCATCACCTTGCGCAATTCGATGATGATGATCTCGCACTACGAGCATCTGGTCGCCGTCGATGCGCGCTCCTGGAATATCGACACCGCCGTGCGCGGCGCCGGCGACCGGCTCGCGGCTGTGCTGATGACGTCGCTGGTCACCGGTCTGGGGCTTTTGCCCTTGGCCATCGGATTGCATTCGCCGGGCCACGAAATCGAAGGTCCGATGGCGCTGGTCATTCTCGGCGGCCTGTTCACCTCGGCGGCGCTCAACCTGTTCATCTTGCCGCCGCTCGCCTTGCGTTATGGGCGGTTCACCGCGACCGCTTCGGACGAACTGCTCGACGTTACCGGCGACAGCGCGCATCCGGCCGAGGACAAGCGTGCGCATCTGCCGGCCCTTGCGCCGTTGGAATAGGCCTAAGGTATTGGCCTTGCGGCCTTTCTTCCGGCGTTTTGGGTCGATCGGGCGGCGCGCTGCGGGCCTTGCCCTTCCTTCCCCCTTCGTCTACATCTCGCTGGAATTCTTCGAATCCGAGATCGCTCGTGCAAATCGCGGCAGTAATGCAAGTTTCCAAGGTGTGTGGGCTCGCTTTCCTCGCGGCGTGCGTTTCGCCGCGCGTGCTTCTCCTTACGCGCCCCTGAGGGCCGGCCGGGCTTCGCCCAGGCCCTTAGGGGATGCCTGAGCAAGCCGTGCAAGGACGAAGCAAGGTAAAATCCCATGATCGACTCAAATCCAGGCGCTGCGCCGCGCGCCGAAAGCGACCGAATTCTTATCTTCGACACTACGCTGCGCGACGGCGAGCAATCGCCCGGCGCCTCGATGACGCTCGAGGAGAAGCTCAAAGTCGCCGAACTCCTCGACGCCATGGGCGTCGATATCATCGAAGCCGGGTTTCCGATCGCCTCGGAAGGCGATTTCGAAGCGGTCGCCCAAGTGGCGCAGCGCGTGAAACGCGCCACCGTCGCCGGGCTGGCGCGATCGGCGGCCAAGGACATCGACCGCGCCGGCGAGGCGTTGCGTCACGCGGCGCAGCCGCGCATCCATACGTTCATCTCCACCTCGCCGCTGCACATGAAGTTCAAGCTCAACAAGGAGCCGGCCGAGGTTCTCGAAATGGTCACCGCCAGCGTCAAGCGGGCGCGCAATTACGTCGCCGACGTCGAATGGTCGGCCGAGGACGGGACCCGGAGCGAGATCGATTTCCTTTGCCGCTGCGTGGAACTGGCGATCAAGGCCGGCGCCACGACGATCAACATTCCCGACACGGTTGGCTATACGATCGCGGAAGAATATCAGGCGTTGTTCGAAACGGTGCGCGCCCGGGTGCCCGATTCCGACAAGGCGGTCTTTTCCGTCCACTGCCATGACGATCTCGGACTTGCCGTCGCCAATTCGCTGGCCGGCATCAAAGGCGGCGCGCGGCAGGTCGAATGCACGATGAACGGGCTCGGCGAGCGCGCCGGAAACGCGGCGCTGGAAGAGATCGTGATGGCGCTGAAAGTGCGCGCCGACCGATTGCCCTATCACACGAGCATCGACGCGAGCATGCTCACCCGAGCCTCGAAGCTCGTTTCCGCCGTAAGCTCCTTTCCGGTGCAGTACAACAAGGCGATCGTCGGGCGAAACGCTTTCGCGCACGAGGCCGGCATCCATCAGGACGGTATGCTGAAACATGCGGGAACCTACGAGATCATGACGCCGGAGAGCGTCGGCGTTGGCAAGACCTCGCTCGTCATGGGCAAGCACTCCGGCCGCCACGCCTTCAAGGAGAAGCTGAAGGAGCTCGGCTACGAGCTCGGCGACAACGCGTTCGAAGACGCCTTCCTCCGGTTCAAGGACCTGGCTGACCGCAAGAAGACCGTTTACGACGAAGACCTCGTCGCCCTCGTCGATGACGAGATCGTGCATGCGCACGAGCGCATCAAGCTCGTCGCGCTCTCGGTCATTGCCGGGACGGGCGGCCCGCAATCGGCGGCATTGACGATCGACGTTGACGGCCGGCGCTTGACCTATCAGGCGACCGGCAATGGCCCGATCGATGCGATCTTCAACGCGATCCGCGCGCTGGTGCCGCATGAGGCGGTGCTCGAGCTCTACCAGGTCCATGCCGTGACCGAGGGCACCGATGCGCAGGCGGAAGTCTCGGTGCGGCTGGCGGAGGATGGCAAGACGGTAACGGCGCGCGGCGCCGATCCCGATACGCTGGTTGCTTCGGCGCGCGCCTATATCGCCGCTTTGAACAAGCTGATGGTGAAGCGCGGCCGGCACCGGCCGGAGATCCTGGCGGGCTAAGATCGGTGCCGCGGCTTCGGCCGCGGCGCCCGTTCGCGGCTTGGCGTTGCCGGATCCGACGCTTGCGCGAACCCCTCCGTTCGCCTAGATCCATGCCCGCACGGGCACATCGGACGGGCCTGGCGGTGGTGGAGCCTAGTTAGGGCGCATAGCTCAGTTGGTAGAGCAGCTGACTCTTAATCAGCGGGTCCACGGTTCG